>CATJZH010000192.1 GCA_949746285.1 uncultured Clostridia bacterium | reverse complement strand
TACAAACATTCATGCTAAAAATTATACAGAAGTAACATTAACAATGCTTAATAAATCAGAAGCAAAAGAAGTTACAGCAGAAACTTTATTAGCAGAAGGAATAATAGGAAAAATAAATGATGGAATAGTTGTTTTAGCTACAGGAAGCTTAGAAAAAGCTTTAACAGTTAAAGCAAAAAGATTTACTAAAGCTGCTGCAGAAAAAATAGAAGCTGCAGGTGGAAAGATTGAGGTGACTTAGTTGTTCAAAACTATTAAAAATGCTTTGAAAACACCAGATGTAAGAAAAAAATTATTATATACATTAGTTTTAATAATAATTTTTAGATTTGGTTGTTTTATAACAGTGCCAGGCGTTGATACTATAGCTCTTGGCGAACAAATGCAATCAGCAACAGGAAGTTTAACTGGTTTAATAAATACAATTTCTGGTGGTGCATTTTCAAAATTATCAATATTCTCAATGACAATAACACCATATATCACAGCATCAATTGTTATTCAATTGTTAGCTATGATAATACCTTCATTAGAAAAGCTAATGAAGGAAGGTGGTGAAACAGGAAAACAAAAAATAAATAAATATACAAAACTAGTAAGTTTAGTATTATCTTTAGTTGAAGGTTTAGGTATATACATATCTTATAGTACTTCAGGAGTTTTCATAAATCCAGGATTCTTAACAGGTGCTATAGTTGTATTATCTTTAATGACAGGTACAGCAATACTAATGTGGCTTGGTGAGCAAATCACAAATAAAGGTATTGGAAATGGAATATCAATGATAATTTTTATTGGTATAATTTCAAGATTACCTTCAGGAGTAGTTACTTTATGGAATGTAATAGTAACAAATGGCGCAGTAAGTACAGTAGGTATAGTTACAGCCCTTGCAATTATAATAGGAGCTATTGTATTAGTAGCAGGTGTTGTATTTGTACAACAAGCAGAAAGAAGAGTTCCTGTTCAATATGCTAAAAAAGTTGTGGGAAGAAAAATGTATGGCGGACAAAATACACACATACCATTAAAATTAGCAATGGCAGGAGTTATGCCAGTAATATTTGCTTCTTCATTTATGACTTTTCCAGCAATGATGATTCAAATATTTGCTGCAGATAAAATTGGTGGAACAGGATTTTTAGCAGGATTATACCAATTTTCAATAGCAACATCTTCATCAAGTGTAGCTTGGGGATATTCTTTAGCAAATGCAATAGTGTATTTAGTTTTAATAGTAGGATTCACATTTTTCTATACTTATGCAACATTTAATCCAGCAGAAGTTGCAACAAACATAAAACAAAATGGTGGGTTTATACCAGGAATTAGAGCTGGAAAACCAACAACAGATTATTTGAAATCAATACTTGGAAAATTAACATGGTTTGGAGCAATATTCTTAAGTTTAATAGCAATATTACCAATGCTTATGAGATTCTCAAGTGTAGATATTTCATTTGGTGGTACATCAATATTAATTGTAGTTGGTGTTGCATTAGAAACAGTTCAACAATTAGAATCACAATTAGTAATGAGACATTACAAAGGATTTTTGGAAAAATAAAACATATAAGACATATATCGGGTGGCTTTTTGCCACCCAAAATGTCCGTTTAGGGACGTTTGTTATGGGACATTTTTGTCCAATTTTATACATATGTTACAATTATATTTATGCTAATTAAGTAATAAAATAAAAGTTATTATTTAATTAACATAAATAAATATTTAGGAGGTTTTTTTATGATAATTATTATGTTAGGAGCACAAGGTACAGGGAAGGGTACAGTTGCAGGCTTATTAAGTGAGAACATAAGAATACCACAAATATCAACAGGAGATATCTTTAGAAAAAATATTAGTGATAAAACGCCACTTGGAATAGAAGCTGATAAATATATATCAAAAGGAAATTTAGTTCCAGATGATATAACAGTTCCAATGGTTGAAGATAGATTAACTTGGGAAGATGCAAAAGAAGGAGCAATATTAGATGGATTTCCAAGAACAATTCAGCAAGCAGAAAAGCTAGATGAAATGCTATCTAAAAAAGGTAAGAAAGTAGATTTAGTAGTAAATTTAGTAACACCTAGAGATGAAATAATAGATAGAATGTTGACTAGAAGAGTATGTACAAATCAAGAATGCAAAGCGACATATAATATAAAATTAAGTCCACCGAAAGTAGAAGGAATTTGTGATAAATGTGGATTTGCTTTAAAACAAAGAGCTGATGATTCAGATCCAGAAGCAATAAAGAAAAGACTAGAAATTTATGAAGAAAAAACTAGTCCATTAGTTGAATATTACAAAAATAAAGGTGTGTTAAGAACTGAAGAAATAAGTGTTTCAATAAATAGAATGGGAACAGATGTTGCTAAAAGTATAGTTGAGGATTTGAAAAATGATTAGTATAAAATCAAAAAGAGAAATAGAGTTAATGCAAGAAGCTTGCAAAATAACAGCACAAACTTATGACTATATAGAAAAAATAATAAAACCAGGAATGAGTACTTTAGAACTTGATAATCTAGCAGAAAAATTTATAAAGGAGCATGGAGGAATACCAGCTCAAAAAGGTTATCCAAGTGGAATAAAAGGTGTGCCAAATTTTCCAGGAACATTATGTATATCAATAAATGATGAAGTAATTCATGGAATTCCATCAAAAGAAATAATCATAAAAGATGGAGATATTGTCAGTGTTGATTTAGTTGTTTTAAAAAATGGATATAATGGAGATGCGGCTAGAACATTTTTAATAGGTGATGTTACACCAGAAGCTAGAGAACTTGTAGAAGTTACGAAACAATCTTTTTTTGAAGCAATAAAATATGCTAAACCAGGAAATAGAATTGGAGATATTTCACATGCAGTTGAAAGCTATGTTAAACAATTTGGTTTTTCAGTTGTAAAAGAATTTCAAGGACATGGCATAGGAAAAGAAATGCATGAAGAACCAGGTGTTCCAAATTATGGAAAACCAGGTAAAGGTCCAAGGTTGGTAGAAGGTATGACAATAGCAGTTGAACCTATGGTAATAGCTGGAAAATCGGATATTTGGGAATTAGAAGATGGTTGGACAATTGCTACACAAGATGGTAGTTTGGCAGCTCATTATGAAAACACAATTTTAATTACAGAAAATGAGCCAAAAATATTGACAATACTATAAAAATACTATATAATATTCTAGATTATTGCTCATAGGAGCAAAAAAATGCTAAAATACGCCTGTCAAAGGCTTATTTGCGTTCAAGTAAGGAGGATTTTAACTTGTCTAAAGAAGATGTAATTGAAGTAGAAGGTACTGTAGTAGAAACATTACCAAATACAAATTTTAAAGTAGAATTAGAAAATGGACATCAAGTATTAGCACATATATCAGGAAAACTAAGAATGAACTATATAAAAATTCTACCAGGTGACAAAGTAAAATTAGAATTATCACCATATGATTTATCTAAAGGCAGAATTACTTGGAGAGCAAAATAAAGTAAAAAATAAGGACATTCCTTCAAATCAGAAAAAAATTGGGTGTGTAAATAGACTGAAATGATTGGAATTTACTTATCTCGATAAATAAAAATTTAGGAGGGAAAAAATGAAAGTAAGACCATCAGTAAAAAAAATATGTGAAAAATGCAAAATTATCAAAAGAAAAGGTGTTGTTAGAGTAATTTGCGAAAACCCAAAGCATAAACAAAGACAAGGATAATATTTAAAAATTAAATTGATATTAACACAACTATGTAGCGGCTGTCAGAATACTGATAATCATAATTGTGTTTATATATATGCAAAAAAATAGTTAGATTACTATTTTATTTATAATTGTATATAAATAAAATACATTTCAGGATTTGATTATTTTATGACAAGAAGCAAAGTAAAGATAAAAATTTATGGAGGTGCAAAAATTTATGGCTCGTATAGCAGGAGTTGATTTACCTAGAGAAAAAAGAGTAGAAATAGGATTAACATATATATATGGTATAGGATTACCTAGTTCTCAAAAAATTCTTAAAAGTGCTGGAGTAAATCCAGATACTAGAGTAAAAGATTTAACAGATGATGAAGTAGCAAAAATAAGAAAAGCTATGGAAGACTTTAAAGTAGAAGGTGATTTAAGAAGAGAAGTAGCTTTAAATATTAAAAGACTTACAGAAATTGGATGTTACAGAGGAATTAGACATAGAAGAGGTTTACCAGTTAGAGGTCAAAGAACAAAAACAAATGCGCGTACTAGAAAAGGACCAAGAAAGTTGGTAAGTAAAAGTAAAAAATAAAGTACGATAAATTCGTAACTAAAATAAAAACAAATTATTGAAAAGCGAAATTGTTAAGGAGGGAAATACTTAAATGGCAAAAGCAAGTAGCGTAAAGAAAACAGGAATTAGAAGAAGAGAAAGAAAAAACATAGATAGAGGTTCTGCTCATATTCATTCTAGTTTTAATAACACAATTGTTTCAATTACCGATACACAAGGTAATGTTATATCTTGGGCAAGTAGCGGAGGATTAGGATTTAAAGGATCTAGAAAAAGTACACCATATGCAGCTAGTCAAGCAGCTGAAGTGGCATCCAAAACAGCTATGGAACATGGTATGAAAACAATTGATGTTTATGTGAAAGGTCCAGGTGCTGGACGTGAAGCTGCAATTAGAGCATTGCAAACAGCTGGATTAGAAATCGTAATGATAAAAGATGTTACTCCAATTCCACATAATGGTTGCAGACCACCTAAAAGAAGAAGAGTTTAAAGAAATAAATCTGCTTTAAACACTTATAAAGTATTGGAGTTTAAAAGTAAGGATATCCCGTAAGAATGAGGGATTCATAATAATTTAAGAAAGAGGTGTAAAAATTTCATGGCAAGATATAAAGGGGAACAATGTCGTATATGCCGTAGAGAAGGATGTAAATTGTTCTTAAAAGGCGATAGATGTTATTCAGATAAGTGTAGTGTGACAAGAAGAAACTATGGTCCAGGTGACCATGGTCAAAAAAGATCAAAACTTTCTGAATATGGTACTCAATTAAGAGAAAAACAAAAAACAAGATATTTCTATGGCGTTGGTGAAAAACAATTTAGAAAATATTTTGAAATGGCTGAAAATAAAAAGGGAATCACAGGTACTAATCTTTTACAAATATTAGAAAGTAGATTAGATAATGTAGTTTATCGATTAGGATTTGGTATTTCTAGAGCACAAGCTAGGCAATTAGTAACACATGGAAATATTCAAGTAAATGGAAGAAAAGTAAATATTGCTTCTTATTTAGTAAAACCAGGTGATGAAATCGCTGTTCGCGAAATAAGAAAAGATAATCCAATTGTGAAAGAAAATATTGAAAAAGGGGCGGCTAGACCTATTCCTGAATGGTTAGAACTAAATAGTGAAAAATTAAGTGCAAAAGTACTAAGAAATGTTAACAGAGATGAAATTGATTTAACAGTTGAAGATCACTTAATCGTTGAGTTGTACTCTAAATAATAAGTTTTTTACTTAGGATACGTACTAGAAGTCAGGTAATAATTTAGATAGGTTTAAGAAACCATTAGGAGGTAAAAATGATTGAATT
>CATJZH010000191.1 GCA_949746285.1 uncultured Clostridia bacterium | reverse complement strand
ATAAAATTAAAGAAATAATATAAGATGTTATACATATTTTTTTAAATTTTTTAGGCTCTTTTAGTAAAGGCTTTATAAAATAGTAATAAATTATTATATATAATGCAAAGCTATTTGTTAATCCTATTCCAAAAGTGGAATAATAATTTTCTCCTAAAATAGGTGTTAGATGCTCAACATCTAAATTTTTAGAAACTGCAAAAAAAGAAATAAGTACACTTATTATAGCAAAAGGAACTCCAAATGTTATTGTACGAGATATAGATTTAAAACCAATTAGATTTGCAACTAATATTCCTACAATAAAAAAAAGTAGAATATAAATCATATCAAAATTTGAAAAATAGATAGTGTGTAGAACATTAGAGAAATTTAATAAAGTCATAAAAGTTAATAATAGAAATATACCTATACATAATATTCCAATAACAGTTTTCAATTTTTTTCCACATAGAAATTCTGAAATATCCAAAATATCTACATTTTGAAATTTATCTATTATTTTTATAATAATTAGTAAGAAAATGAAATCTATGATACCTATATAAATAATATTTATAATCGATCCAGTTCCAGTAAGCTCAACAATATAGTATGGAACGTTTAATATTAATTTGTTAATCATAGCAATTATAACTATACAAACAGCTTCAAGAGTCTCTAATTTATAACTATCTCTCATTTTTCCTCCATTTCATACTGATATGACTTTCCATATTAGGTTTTTTAGTATTTAAAAAGGAATTCCTTTTTTCGCGTTTCCAAACAGCATTTACATACATAGTTTCATTATTTTCTAAATTATAGTAAGGAATAAAAGGGGTAAAGAAAGGTATACCAAATGAATTTTGTTTAGATAAAATTAAAAAATGTATAAAAAATCCAAAAGCTATACCTAAGAAGCCAGCTAAATAACCTAATATTATATACATAAATCTAAATATTTTTAAAGTAAATCGTAATGCTGTATCTGGTATTGCAAATGAGCAAATTCCAGCAGAAGCAATAACTATAATAAGAATAGGACTTACAATATTTGCAGAAACAGCGGCATCGCCCAAAATAAGAGCTCCAATTATTCCGAACAGTAGTACTAAAAGTCGCAGGAACACGAATACTTGCTTCTTGAATTAACTCAAAAGAAATTTCCATAATTATAATTTCGAAGAAAATAGGAAAAGGTATTGCCTCACGAGCAGAAATTATAGCAAAAAGTAATTCAGATGGTATAAGTTCATGATGATACATTGTTATTGCTATATAAAGTCCAGGCAAAAAAAGAGCAAATAAAAGAGCTATTGTTCGTAGAAATCTTAAAAAATTAGCATAATGGTAATTTAAATTGTAATCTTCTGGCGAAGTTAAAAAGTCAATTAATACAGCAGGAACAATAAGTGCAAAAGGTGAACCATTAATTAATATGGCGACTCTTCCAAGTAAAAGGTAACTTGAAGTTCTATCTGGTCTTTCTGTAGAAATAGCTTCTGGAAAAGGTGTAGATGGATTATCTTTTATCATTTGAGAAAGTTGTCCAGAAGATAATAAATAATCAATATCTAAATTATTTACTCTATATCTGGTTTCAGCAACTAAGTCATCATTAGCTATGTTCTTCATATAGCAAATAGCAACTTTAGTTTTACTAATTTTTCCAACAGAACATTCTTCTATTATTAAACATTCATTGTTTATAATTTTTCTAAGTAAAGAGGTATTTGTTCTTATATTTTCAACAAATCCTTCATGTGCACCTTTGACAACAGCTTCTGTTATAGGATTGTCTACACTACGGCCTTCGAATCCTTTAGTTTCAATACATATAGCGACATTTAAAGACTCAGCAAATAAAGCACAAAAACCAGAATTTACCATAGGAACAAGTTCATCAAAATTATTAACTTTTTGAACACTATTTTGTGGTATTAAACTAGAATATAAAAAATTTTCTAAATTTAATTTAATAAATTTTTGTTTTTCATTATCTAATATTTGATTAACGTTTTTCTTATTTTCATTCATTTTCAGTGAATTTTTTAATAATAGTGGTTGTAAAATAAAGTTGTTTATAGCATCACTGTCAACCATTCCATCTATAAAAAAAAGAAATGCTGGGATTTTTTTATTATATACATTTAAATTAAATTTTCGAATTTTAATATCACTGTTTATTAACATATTATATTTAATTTTTAAGTAATTTAAATTCTTTTCTAAAGAAGTGGATACAGTTTCAGTATTTTTTTTTGTAAATTCGCTTTCATTAAGATTATTTTGAGCATCAGATAATACAAACTCATAATCTGCTTGTTCTTTATATTTAAATATATTATTAAATAAATTTTTTTTCATAAATATACTCCTAATTTATACTAGTATTGGTATTTTATTAAAAAATATACAATTAATTTAAATTGGTTTATAAAGAAAATGTCATAAAATAAAATTTGCATAATATACATTAGTAAAAAGATGTACAAATTTACAGGGAGGATTTTTTATGGAAAATTTGAACATATACCAAAATATAGCACAAAGAACAGACGGAGATATTTACATAGGAGTTGTTGGACCAGTAAGAACTGGGAAATCTACGTTTATTAAAAGATTTATGGAGCTTTTGGTTTTACCAAATATTGAAAATGAATTTAAGAAAGAAAGAGCGGTAGATGAATTACCACAAAGTGCAAGTGGCAGAACAATAATGACAACAGAGCCTAAATTTATTCCTAATGAGGCTGTAGAAATTAATTTAAATGGAAATGTAAAATTAAAAACAAGATTAGTTGATTGTGTAGGATATTTAGTTAATAATGCTTTAGGATATTTAGAGGATGATATGCCAAGAATGGTAAAGACACCTTGGTCAGATTCAGAAATTCCTTTTGAAACAGCAGCCGAACTAGGTACTAAAAAAGTAATTGTAGAACATTCAACAGTTGGAATAATAGTAACAACTGATGGAACCATTACAGATATACCAAGAGATGAATATATTGAAGCAGAGGAAAGAGTAGTAAGGGAATTACAAGAATTGAATAAACCTTTTATAATGCTTATGAATTGTCAAAATCCAAATGATGGTTATAGTGTAGAAATGGCACAAAGTTTATCTCAAAAGTATGGAACAACAGTTATACCAATAAATTGTCTAGAATTAAATCTAGATGATATAAATTTAATTTTTTCTAAATTATTATATGAATTTATGATTGAAAGAGTAGAGGTGAAATTTCCTCGTTGGATTGATGGATTAGATATTAATAATGAGTTAAAATTAGATTTATTTGAAAATGTAAAGAGATCTTTTGAAAATGCTGTGAGATTAAAAGATGTAAATGAAAATTATTTAAAACTAGAAGAATGTGAAAATATTAAAAGAGCTAGTATTGAGGAAATAAATTTAGGTACAGGAATTGTTACAGTTAATGCTGAGTTAAAAGATAGTTTATTTTATACTGTACTTAGTGATATTACTGGTGTTACAATTAAAAATGAAGGAGAACTATTTAGTTGTATATCTTCTTTTGCAAAAGTAAAGAAAGATTATGATAAAATGGCTTATGCAATACATGAAGTTAATGAAAAAGGCTATGGAATTGTTACTCCAGGTATTGAAGATTTGATTTTAGAAGAGCCTGAAATTGTAAAACAAGGTTCTAAATATGGTGTTAAACTTAAAGCAAAAGCACCATCAATTCATATGATAAGAATAAATACAGAAACAGAGGTTTCTCCTATAGTTGGAAGTGAAAAACAGTCTGAGGATTTAGTAAAATATTTACTTTCAGAATTTGAAAATGATCCAAAACAGATTTGGGAATCAAATATATTTGGAAAAAGTCTTCACGAACTTGTTAATGAAGGTTTACAAAATAAATTAGCTAAAATGCCAGAAGAAGCTCAGTGTAAATTACAAGAAACATTACAAAGAATTGTAAATGAAGGTAGTGGAGGACTAATCTGTATAATTTTATAAAATGAATTTAAATTGTTTACTATAATTAAAATATAAAACTAATAATGTAATCTTGTGTTTTTAAGATTATATTATTAGTTTTTAATTTTATTGGTATATTTAAAATTTTATTTTACATCTAGTGGATTAACTTCATAAATTATATTAAAAAAGTTAAACATTTTTAAATTATTTGTATCTAAGAAATGCAAATAACTATCAAGTTCTGTCTGAGTTTTGCAAGCAGCTACTATAGCTGGATTTAAATCATGTCTCTTAGCTACTCCAACACTATAAGAAACTGCTTCAATAAATCCTTTTCCTTCACGATTCCTTATTATATTATAACTTTCGGAAAATCTTGATTTATATGGATGTTTTACAAAATAACTGAAAGGTAATATAAATTCTTGTTTTACAACATCTTGTAAAGAAGAATATACATTTGGATAACTTTCTATGTAATGAAGTAATTCTGGTATTTTATAAGGTAGATAGATAGTTTTTCTTCTTTCTGAAATTATTAATGTTTCATTATCAAATTCTGCACTTGATATAATTTCAATTTTTTTATCTAGTTCTTTAGTTAAATCATCTTGCGATTTATATTCACTATCAAATTCAGAAGTTTCAGTTAATACTTCTTCTTCTTTTTCTTCTATTGTTTCTTCAGTAGTAGTAGGTTCAAAATCTTCTATAAATGAAGAAATATTTTCTAGATTGTCAAATAATTCAGAAGCATCAATATCATCTAAATTTATTTGAGTATTATAATTTTCTATATGAGTTTCATCAATAACTTCAACAGTTTCTTTTATAATATCATTTTCTACAATAGATTCTTCTATAGATAATGTTTCATTAGTATCGTTATTTTGAGTAGAATCAGTTTCTACAGTTTCTAATTTATTATTATAGTTATAATAAATAGAGTTTTCAGAAAAGTTATTTTCTCCAAATAATTTTACATCAGGAGTAGTAGTATCAGAAGTGTTTTTGAAAAGTGAAACATCTTTAAAAAGTTTAATATTATCAAAAATACCATTACTTTCAGGATGTTTAGTAATATTTTTTTCATTAGTTACACTTTCAAAATCTAAATTGTTTTCAAACTCATTAAAAGTAAGAATGTTTTCACTAATAGGTGATTTCTCATATTCATTATTTATAAATTCAGCAATAGTTTCTTTTACTGCTTCAATTTCTGCATTATCACTAGTAGAAATACATTCATCAGTTTCTTCTATAATTTCAGTATTTTCTATAGGTTCTGCATTTACAGGAATTTCATTAATAGAGTTTTCTGTATCTTTTTCTGATTTTAAATTATCAATATATGTAGATAATAAGTTTAAACTATTTTCTACTGGAATTCTTCCTTGAGATAAATTAGTTAATAATGATTTAAATTCATCTGCTAACTGATTAATTACAAGCTCTTCTGTATTTTCAAATTCAAAGCCAGAATCAATAATATCATCAGTAATATAGTTTTGAGCAAGTTCTTCTAAATTTTCTTCAATAGTAGTATCTATTTCATTTTCAATAACTTCATCAGTGTCAACTGGTTCTTCGATAGTAGTATCTAGAGTATCAATTTCATCTTTAACAACTTCATCAGTAACAACTGGTTCTTCGATAGTAGT
>CATJZH010000190.1 GCA_949746285.1 uncultured Clostridia bacterium | reverse complement strand
TAAAACAATGCAAATAACAGATGTACGTTTAAGAAAAGTAAATTTAGAAAACAGAATGAAAGCAGTAGCTTCTGTAACATTCGACGGTGAATTCGTAATTCACGATATCAAAGTTATCGAAAGTCAAAATGGATTATTCATAGCTATGCCTAGTAAAAAAACTCCAAACGGAGAATTTAAAGATATAGCTCATCCAATTAATGCTGAAACAAGAGAGAAAATTCAAAAAGCTATTTTAGAAGCTTATGAAGCTCCAGAAGAAGAAACAACAACTGAAGCAGACGAATCAGCAGAATAATTTGAGATATAATTGAGAAAGCGTTACATATTTTAGTAACGCTTTTTTTGTACAAGTTTTTATGAAGCATAAAAAAGATAAAAAAATAAACAAAATATATAAATAAATATTGTTATTTTTTTTATTTACGTGTATAATATGTTCGAAATGAGGGATTAAAAATGAAAAATGGAAATGTAGAAGATATTTTTATTGGGTATAATGATATTCACACAAGAAAAAAAGGAAAGAAAGGTGTTATAATAATATTTATAATACTTATTTTGTTGTTAGCAGGAATGGCTAGTGCATATTTCTACTTTACAAACAAAACACTTACAAAAAAAGAAATATTTATAAATAGCATTTCTTCTACCAATATAAAGAAATTTTTAGAAAACAATATTTATACAGAAATAGGAAATAGAATGTTAAATGAAAACTCTGAAACAGAAACAAAAGTTACAGTTTCAGGACTAGAAGAAAGTGATGAATTAAATGGAATTGATCCTAGAAATTTAGAGTTAAATTTAATAAATAAAAATAATGTAACAGATTCTAAAACATATAATGAATTAGGAATAAATTATTCTGGAAATGAAATTTTTAAAATAAAACTGCAAACAACAGAAGATGCCATAGCAGTAGCATCAGATGAAATTGTAGACAAATTTATAGGTATTCGTTATGATAAAATGAAAGATGTTTTTGGAATAGAGTTTAATAAAGAAGATTTAGAAAACTTTATGAAATCAGAAAAAATAGAATTTACAGAAGAAGAAAAATCTGAGTATTTAAAAAAGTACGTTTCTAAATTTTTTGAAAATATAGGAGAAGACAAATTTGTTTCACAAGACAATTTTGTTATAAATAAAAATAATACATCTATAGATGTTATTTCATATTCTTTAAATTTATCACAAGAAGAATATAATAATAATCTAGTAGAAGTATTAACAATGTTAAGAAATGATGAAGAATTATTAGGAAAAATTGTTACAGGGAAATCATCTGATAAAAATGAAATAATGAGTCCAGAAGAAGAAAACTTTAATTCAAGTTTTGAATTAGATACAAGTGATTTAGAAAGTCTTTATACAGATGATATGAGTAACTTACAAGGAGATAGTTTTTCAGATTATGATGATTCTTCTACAAATGATTTAGATAGTTCTTCAAATTATGATGATTCTACAAACAATTTAGATAGTTCTTTTTCTAGTTCTGATGATATGCTAGATAGTAGTTCAACATCAGGAAATTCATTAAATACAAATCTTTTAGCTAAAAATGAAACATTAGCTAATATAGTAACTTCATTAGTATTTGCTAGAAAAACAGATATGACAGTTCAAGAATTACAAAAAGAAATAGATAAAGAAATAGAGACAATAAAACAATCTCAGGGAGAAGGAATAACAGTAACAGTTTATGTAAGTGAAAATGCAACAGAAAAAATTAGTATAGTATTACCAAATAAAGATACAGCAGATATTGAGTTTACTAAAGATTCAGAAGATGAAAACAACAATACGATACAATTAACATATTTAGAGGATAATACAAATAAAAATTCAGTAGTAACATATTCTGCCGAAGATAATGTTATAGAAGAAGACAAAACAGATGTTAGTGGGAAAAAGAATGGAGTTTCTATAACATTAAATAAAATATCAAAAGATGCAGGAAACACTTTAAAAATAACAAACAGTGTAATAAATAAAGAAGAAGTAAAAGAAAAAATTGATTTTGAAATAAAAACAAGTGGAGCTAAAAATGCTAAAACAATAAAAAATGATATTGTTGTAGGAATTAAATCTAATGATGGAGAAGGTCAAATTATTGTAGAAAATAATATAAACTTTGAATTAACTTCAGAAATAGAAGATTTAAATAATGATAATTGTGCATTTTTAGACGATTTATCAGAAGAAGATAGAACTTCATTAATATCAGCAATCGCACAAAGAATAATGGAAGTTTATACAGAAAAACAAAATAGTTTAAAAGTAATAGATTCTAATACAGGGACATCATTTGTTGAGCAAAATAATCTTAACAATATGTCTAGTAATGTAACTAAAGAAGAAGCAAAAAATGCTTTATTTAATAGAGTTTCAGTAATGATGGGAGAAGCACAAAGCAATAATGAAGAATTTACAATTAAAAATCTAGAAAATCTAGAAATTGAAGGATATGAAGTTTCTTCAACAGTAACTGAAGAAGCTGCTGTTATTGTAGTAGATACTTACACATTTAGAATAACTCCAAATTTTGAACTATTAGAAGATTAATAAAACTAAATAATTCTAAAGAGGAGAATAATTATATGGAAAATAAAAAAAGAAAATTAAATTTAAATAAAAGACGCATAATTATTTTGATAGTATTAGCAATAATAGCATTTCTAATTATTTTTGGAATGGCAAAATTAATTTTAAAATTATTCTCACCAGAGTATTCTGTTGGAAACTATGCTAATATGGGATTAGCCATTGAAGACGGAAATACTGTGTATTACAATAAATTTGAAAAAGGAATTGTAAAATTTGAAAAAGATAAAGAAACTAATTTAACAGAAGAAACAGCGTATTCAATGACTTTAATAAATGATACAATTTATTATTTAACTATTTCAAGTTCAAATACAATAGATTTAAATTCTGTAAAAACAAATGGAGAAAATTTAACTAAAATTAAAACACTATATACATCTATAAGTAAATTTTATATAGATGATGGATATGTATATTATGTATCAAATAAAGATAATATTGGAATATATAAACTTTCACTTGAAACAAGTGAAGAATCAACAGTAATGTTAGCAAATGTACAGGATTTTGTTTTAGACAAAGATTTAATATATTTTACAGATAATGTAGGATTTTTGCATTCAGTAAAATTAGATGGTACAGACAAAAAAGATATTTCAACTGACTATAATATAAAAAATATTCAAATATTAGGTAAATGGATATATTTTTATGATGAAACAGAAAATGCTTTGTGTAAAATGAAGAAAAATGGTTCATCTAAAAAAGTAGTTGCTACTTTTGTTAATAATGAAATATATAATGTAACAAATAAAAAAATATATTATTATGATGAAATAAATAAGAAGATATGTAAATGTGATTTAAAAGGTGAAAAATCTAAGGAAATAGTTTCACTAGAAGCTACTAGAACTAAGATAAATATTGCAAATGGTGTAATATATTATTTAGACAATAGTAAAGACGAATCTCAAATTTATCAAATGTATAGGGTAAAGGAAAACGGAAAAAAATCAAAAGCTATTGAATATTAATTTTAGGAGGTTCTTATGAAATTAGGTACAGTAGTATATGATAGTAAAATATATAATTTAGATTATATGACTTTAGAAGAAATGCAAGCATTATTAAAAACTATTGAAGAAGATAAAAAAGACAGTTTTAAGGAAGCAAAGAAAATGATAAAAAACTAAAGGAGGATTTACTTTGGAAAATTTAACAGATGGCGAAAAATGTAAGAATTTACTTAAATTATATAATGAATCTGAAGGAAAAATAAAAGCTAATGCTATGGTAAGCAGAGCTTATATAGATAAAGTATCATTAGATACAATTGATGAAAAAGTAAATGCTCAAATGAATTCTATAAAAGTTGGAATATGTAATATTAATCCTAAGTTTAAAGAAGGTTCTAAAAATTATGATGTAACTAAAAAACTAGTTTCAGAAACTTTGTCTAAATATGAACAAGCACTTATTGAACTTAGTAAATTTTATGATGGGAAAATAGAACAACTAATATTAAGAAAAGTAGAATTAGAAGCAAGCCTTGTAGGTGCTATTATAAATGAAGAATATTTAAACCAAAGTATTGTAAAAAGAAATAATCAAAAAGAAAATGATAAAGTAAAAAAATCGGTCAAAGAAAATATAAAAACTGTTTTAGAGAAAATTAAAACTAAAAGAAGTAATAATGCTGAAGTTGATCCTAAAATGATAACTAATCTTTTAGATCAACAAGAAGTAGCTATTGAATTGGAAGAACAACTTTCAAATAAAATAGACAAAACAGTTAAAGATAAAAATGAAAATAAAGAATTTCTTAGTAAAGTTGAAAAAGAAATATCTATGATAGATACAGAAATAAATAGAATAAATGATAGAAAAAAAGAATCAATTTATAATGCAATGGAAGTTGGAAACAAAGAGATGATTACTACTATACGTAAACCAAGAATGTTTAAAAAAATCACAAGATTTTTTGTTAGTAGATTTAATACAGCAAAAGTAGTTGAAACAACAATAATTGAGCCATTAAATTCACGAATTGAGAATTTTAAAAATACTGAATTATCAAGTATGGTAGGATAACTTTGAAAGGAAGTTTGAATGTAAATGGAAATAAGTGATTTTGCAAGTAAAGTAGAAAAAGCATATAAAGATGGAAAAAATAAGTCAAATTTTAATGAGGCTGTTAATTATATGAAATCTGTTGTAAAAAAAGAAGAACAAAAAGAAAAAGAGGCATTAAAGGAGAAAGTAAAAGCTCAAGATGATTATGAAAAATAAATCTTGATTTTAAATAAAAAATGTGCTATATTATTAACATAATATTAAACCGTTATTAAAAAGCAAAGTAGGTAAATAGTTAAATTTTTAAAGAGAAAACAAATGTTACGCTGAGAATTTGTTTAAAATTTATTTACTGAAATTTCACTTTTGAGGTTCTTATGATGAAAATAAGTAGTCATAAGCGTTTGTTACGTTATAACTATAATGAGGTTAATTTTAATTAGTAAAATTAATAAAATTAGGTGGTAACACGGAAGTAAAGCTATTTCGTCCTATAGGGATGGAATAGCTTTTTTGATAAAATAATATATAGGAGGATAAAATGAAAGAAAAAGTTAATCAAATCAAAGAAGTAGCCAAAGAGAACATTAGTAAAATTAAAGATTTACAAGAATTGCAAGAACTAAAAGTAAAGCTTTTAGGTAAAAAGAGTGAACTTACAAGTTTATTAAAAGGATTAGGAGGCTTATCAGCAGAAGAAAGACCAAAGATAGGTAGTTTAGTAAATGAAGTGAGAAGCGAAATTGAAGAAAATTTAGCAAAAGCTGAAAAAAAATTAAAAGAAAAAGCTTTAGCTGAAAAATTAGAAAAAGAAAAAATTGATATTACTTTGCCAAGTGTAAAAACAAAAAGAGGTAGTAAGCATCCTATAAATAGAGTTATAGAAGAAATACAAGATTTATTTGTATCTATGGGATATGATGTTATAGAAGGTCCAGAACTGGAAACAGATGAATTTTGCTTTGAAAGATTGAATCTTCCTGCTGGTCACCCAGCGAGAGATATGCAAGATAGTTTTTATATAACAGAAGAATATTTATTAAGAACACAAACATCTTCTGTTCAAGCAAGAACAATGCTTGCAAATGAAGAAAAATCTCCAATAAGAATGATATGCACAGGAAAAACTTATAGAAGAGAAGATGATGCAACACACTCTCATCAATTTAATCAAGTTGAAGGTTTAGTTATAGATAAAAAAGAATTAAATGTATCATTAGCAGATTTAAAAGGAACTTTGGAAGTATTTGTTAAGAAAATGATAGGAGCAAATAGTGAGCTTAGATTTAGACCAAGTTATTTCCCTTTTACAGAACCTTCTTATGAAGTAGATGTTACGTGTTTTAAATGTGGTGGTAAAGGATGTCCACTTTGTAAAAAAACTGGTTGGATAGAAGTTTTAGGAGCAGGAATGGTTCATCCAAATGTTTTAAAAATGAATGGTTATGACCCAGAAAAATATTCAGGATTTGCTTTTGGAACTGGTATAGACAGACTAGCAATGTTTAAATATGGAATTACAGATATGAGATATTTATATACTAATGATGTGAGATTTTTAAGTCAATTTGATAGAAAAGATGAAGAATAAATTTAAAGGAGTATATTATGAAATTAAGTAGAAGATTTGTTGAAGATTATGTTGATATAGATGTTGATATAGAAACACTTGCAGAAGATATGACTAGAGTAGGTAATGAATATGATTCTGCTGAAAAATTAGTTCCATCAACTAAATTAGTAATAGGTAAGGTATTGGAATGTAAAGAACATCCAGATTCTGATCATTTACATGTATGCAAAGTTGATGTTGGAAGTGAAGTTTTAAATATTGTGTGTGGAGCACCAAATGTAAGAGAAGGAATAAAAGTAATCGTAGCTATGGTTGGTGCTGAGCTTCCAGGCGATTTTAAAATAAAAAAAGGAATGATAAGAGGCGAAGAGTCTAATGGAATGATTTGTGCATTATATGAAATAGGAATAGATAAAAAGTTTTTATCTGAAGAAGATAAAAATGGAATTCATATTTTAAGTGATGATGCTGTAGTTGGAAAAGACCCAATAGAATATTTAAAATTGAATGATGAAGTTATAGATTTTGAACTAACAGCTAACAGAGGTGATTTACTTAGCATTTTAGGTATGGCTTATGAAATAGGTGCTATTTATAAAAAGCAAGTTAAAGAGGCGGACTTAACTCATAATGAGAGTGGAGAAGATTTAAATAATAGTTTTTCAGTTAATGTAAATACAGATAATTGTAGTTTGTTTTTAGCTAGAAAAGCATTAAATGTTACTATAAAAGAAAGTCCAGATTTTATTAAAAATAGACTTATAGCATCAGATATAAGACCAATAAATAATGTTGTAGATATAAGTAATTATGTTATGTTAGAACTTGGTCAACCTTTACATTTTTATGATGCAGATAGATTAGGAAATTGTATAGAAACTAGAATGGCAAAAAAGGGTGAGAAATTAACAACTTTAGATAATATAGAAAGAGAATTAGAAGAAACAGATATAGTTATTTCAGATGGAAAAAGAGCAATAGGATTAGCTGGTGTTATGGGTGGATTAGATACAGAAATAGAAGAAACAACAAAAAATGTTTTAATTGAAGCTGCTATATTTGATTCAGTAAAGGTAAGAAAAACTTCTAAGAAAATAGTAAGAAGTGAAGCAAGTAATCGTTTTGAAAAAGGGTTAGATCCAAATAGAACTTATATGGCAATTGAAAGAGCTGTTAAATTATTAGAAGAATATGCAGATGCTACAATTCAAACAGGAACAGTAGTATATGATAAATCAAATAAAACAGAGAAAAAAGTAGATATAACTACAAAGGATATAAATGATTTATTAGGAACAAATATATCAAATGCAGATGTCTTAGATGTGTTTGAAAGATTAGGATTTAAATACGATGTAAAAGAAGAAATAATCACAGTTACAGTTCCAACAAGAAGACTAGATATTTCTATAAAAGAAGATTTAATAGAAGAAGTTGGAAGGATTTATGGTGTAGATAATATTGTTGGAAAATTACCAGTGGTACCTATGAAAATAGGAAGTGTAAATAAAACAGAAAGAGGAATAAGAGATAAAATGGTATCTCTTGGGCTTAATGAAACTTTATCATATATATTAATAAATGATAAAGATGTTCATAAATACACAAATGATTCATTTGAAGAATTAAAATTATTAGATCCTATGACAGAAGAAAGAAATGTTTTAAGATATAGTTTAATACCATCTTTATATAAAATATATGAATATAATAAAGCTCGCTATATGAAAGATGTTTGTATATTTGAAATAGGAAAAGGTTTCTGGAAAAAAGAGGAAAACTATGGTGAAGACAGAAAGCTATGTAGCTTAATGACAGGTGAATATTATTTAGGAATAAATAATAAAAAACAAGTTGACTTTTATATTACAAAAGGCATAGTAGAAGAAATATTAGATTACTTAGGATATGCAGGAAGATATAGTTTTGTTTTGCCAAAAGAGAATTTAGAAGAATTCCATCCAGGTCAAGTAGCCGAAATAAATGTAAATGGCGAAATAGTAGGAGTTATTGGAAGAATACACCCCAAAATATCAAAAGAAGAGGTATATGTATTTGAAATAAACTTGGAAAAGTTATTAGCAAAAAAAGTTAGTAAAATGAAATTTAAAGAAATATCAATATATCCAACAATAAAAAAAGACATAGCAATAATACTAGACAAAGATATAACAGCAGATGAAATTTCAAAAGTAATAAAAAAAGCAGGAGGAAACCTACTTGTAAATTATGAAATTTTTGATGTATATACAAATGCAATATTAGGAGACAAAAAAAGTGTTGCATATTCTCTAACTTTTGGTTCAAACACAAAAACATTAACAGATGATGAAATAAACCCAGTAATAGAGAAAATAATAGAAAGCTTAGAGAAAAACTTAAAAGCAGAACTAAGAAAATAATGTCCAATTGGGGACGTTTGTTATTGGACATTTTTGTCCAATAGGGGACATATGTTACTGAGGCTGTTAATTATAGTCTCAGTACTCAAAATGCAAAGCATTTTGTTTCCTTTAAAAGACACTTTTCTCCAAATTGGGATATATGTTTATAAGTAAAATAATTATAATAATAGAAAAAAGTAATTGATAATTTATCTTTAATCATCAATTACTTTTTTATTATAAAAATTTTTTTAGTCTATTTATATTATTTTCTTGAAGTCTAATAAATCCATTTAGAATATCTTTAACATTTTGACTAGCCTCAGGATTTTGATTTAGCAATTTAAATCCTTTAATAACGCCCATATCATATCCTTGAATCAAAAGTTCAGAAAGCTTCGTATTTGAAGTATCATTTATGGTATTCATTTGAATACCAGTCCATCCCATAATTTTTTCATTTATTGGTGTATCGTCAGGAATTTCACCAATTTCAGAAAATTCTTCGTTTACTTTATTTAAAGTTGTTTGATAAGTGTTATATTGAGTACTTAATTCATCTCTAAAATTTGCATCAGAACTCTTTTTTGATACTTCTTCTAATGAAGACATTCCCATTGTTACACCTTTATGAATTTCATTTAATATAGTTAAATCGTCCATAAAAACCTCCATAAATATATTTTAAGTTAGTATTTACAAGTTTAGTTTTTTTATACTTTAAGAAAAAATATATAAATAGTGAAATGAAATTTAAATACATTGTCAACTACTGTCCCAAATTGGACAAAAATGTCCAATAACAAACGTCCCCAATTGGACATTGACAAACGGAAGAGAGAAACATATAATTTAAGAAAAATAGCAAATAATAAAAGGATAAGTTTAAAATGAACTGGACAAAAGAGCAAGAAGATGCAATTTATAAAAAAGATTCTAATATATTAGTTGCAGCAGCTGCTGGTAGTGGAAAAACAGCGGTTTTAGTTGAACGTATAATAGAAAAAATATTAAAAGATGGAATAGATATTGATAAATTGTTAGTTGTTACTTTTACAAATGCTGCTGCTTCTGAAATGAGAGAAAGAGTCTTAGAAGCAATATATAAGAAAATAGATGAAGATGGAGAGAACGAGAACTTACAAAAACAAATTATACTTTTAGGAAAGTCAAATATTTGTACTATACATTCTTTTTGTTTAGATGTAATTAAAAATAATTTTTTTGAAATTGATTTATCAGCTAATTTTAGAATAGGAACAGAAGAGGAGATTGAACTTTTAAAACAGGAAGTTTTGGAAGATGTATTTGAAGAACTTTATGAAGATGAGGATGAAGATTTTGCTAAATTAGTTGATACATATACAGGTTATATGGGTGATGATGCACTAAAAGAAATGATATTTAAAATATATAGATTTATGCAAAGTGCTCCATTTCCAAAAGAATGGCTAATGCAAAAAGTAAAAATGTTTGAAAATGATAATATAGAAAAAGATTTTTCTAAAAGTGTATGGGGAACAATTTTACTTAAAAATTTAAAAGAACAAATTATAGATAGTATAAATAACTTAAAAATTATTAGAGATAAACTAGAACTAGATATAGAGCTTGAAAAATATAAATTAACAATTGAAAGTGATATAGATATACTTAAAAAGCTGTATGAAGCAGCAGATAAATCTTGGGATGAAGCATATAATGTTGCTCAAAATATGACATTACAGATGTGGCCACGTGATAGAAAAATAGCATCAGATTTAAAAGATGAAGCAAAGGCTGCAAGAGATGATATAAAAGATACTATTATGAAAGTTATAAAACCAACTCTTGTGTATGATTCTAAAAATGCATATTCAGATGTTTATGATATGCATGAAATCTTGTCAATTTTAGAAGATGTTATAATAAAATTTGATAATGAATTTAAAAAAAGAAAAAAAGAAAAAAATATAATAGACTTTAACGATATTGAACATTATGCTTTAGAAATCTTGGTAAAAAAAGATGAGCATGGAAATGCAGTACCAACAGATGTAGCAAAAAAATATCAAGAAAGATTTGAAGAAATAGCAATAGATGAATATCAAGATAGTAATCAAGTTCAAGAACTTATTTTAAAATCTGTATCACGATTAAATAATTTATTTATGGTTGGAGATGTTAAACAAAGTATTTATAAATTTCGTCAAGCTTGTCCAAAATTGTTTTTGGAAAAGTATGATAATTATAGTTTAAATGGAAATGAAAAGGGACTAAAAATACAACTTTTTAAAAACTTTAGAAGTAGAGAAAATGTTTTAAGTGTTACAAATAATATTTTTGAAAGTATTATGAGTAAATCACTTGGGGATATTGATTATAATCAAAATGAATATTTAAATTTAGGTGCGAGTTTTGATAATGTAGAAAATGGAACTGGAATTGCAGAATTAGACATTATAGATTTAAAAGAAGAAGAGGAAGATATTTATATAGGTGATAACGAAAACGTAAATAAAGAAACAGTAGAAAATCTAAAACAAATTGAAAAAGAAGAAGTAGAGGTTTCTTTGGTAGCAAATAAAATTGAAGAACTTATAAATTCAAAAATACAAGTAAAAGACAAGAAATTAGGGTATAGAGATGTAACTTATAGAGATATTGTAATTTTACTTCGTTCTACTTCAAGACTAGCTCCAATTTATGAAAAAGAGTTATTACGAAGAAATATTCCAGTTTTTTCAGATAGTTCAAACGAATATTTAGATACTATTGAAATACAGACTATATTAAATCTTTTAAAAATATTAGATAATCCAATAGATGATATTGCATTAGTTTCTGTGTTGCGTTCTGAAATTGGAACTTTTACAGATAATGAAATTGTAGAAATAAAATTGTGTGATAAAAATTCTAATTTTTATAATAGTTTAATAAAATCAAAAGAAGTATTAGAAGGAATTTTAAAAGAAAAAGTAGAAAGCTTTTTATTAAAAATAGATTTGTGGAGAAAAGAAAGTAATTATTTAAGTTTAGCTGAATTAATATGGAAGATTTATACAGATACAGGTTTTTATAATTATGTTGGGTTAATGCCAAATGGAAATATGCGTCAAGCGAACTTAAAAATGTTATTTGAACGTGCAAAAGAATATGAAAAAACTAGTTTTAAAGGATTATTTAATTTTATAAGATTTATAGAAAAATTAAAAATTGGAAATAGCGATATGTCTTCAGCTAAAGTAATAGGTGAAAATGAAAATGTTGTTAGAATTATGAGTATACATAAAAGTAAGGGATTAGAATTTCCAATTGTATTTTTATCTAGTACATCTAAAAAAATAAATATGCAAGACTTAAATTCAAATCTTTTGTTACATGAAGAAATCGGAATTGGTCCAC
>CATJZH010000189.1 GCA_949746285.1 uncultured Clostridia bacterium | reverse complement strand
TTTATATTATATAAATACTAACGAGATGAAAGGAAGTTTAACATGAAAAAGAAGGTTGTATTACTAATTATACTAATAGTATCTTTATTAGGTGTTATTTCTGAAGCAAAAGAAAATAATAGAATACAAAATATTAATAATTTACGAGAGATTAATATAAGTAAAACTAAAAGTTTTTTTAATTATAGGTACTTAAACAATTCAAGTTTCAAATCTTCATTAACATCTACAAAAGAAACAGTAAATTTAGGAGAAGAATTTGAAGTAAGTTTTAATATTAGCAATTTTGAAAATATAGAAAAGGGACTTATAGCTTTAGGTGGACAAATAGAATATGATGAAAATTTATTAGAAATAGTTGATATTAATGAAACTGATAGTAATTGGAATAAACATACTATAAATGATGAAAATTTTAAATTTGTAACAGATTCGGAAGAATTTATTACAGAAGATGGCATAGTATTCAAAATAAAATTCAGAGTAAAGGAAAGTGTTTCAGAATTAGCACAAACTAGTATATTTATAAAAAATGTAGTAGCTAGTAATGGAATAGAAGACATACCATCAAATGATGCTGAAATTAAAATAAGTATAGAAAATAAATCAATATTTAAAGCTTTTTTAACATCTGTTAAAGAAACAGTAACTCCGAAAGAAGAATTTGAAGTAAGTTTTAATATTGGAGATTTTGAAAATATAGAAAATGGGCTAATAGTTTTAGGTGGACAATTAGAATTTAATGAAGAATTGATAGAAATAATAGATATTACTGAAACTGATAGCAAATGGAATAAAAGCACTATAAATAATGAGAATTTTAAATTTGTAACAGATTCAGAAGAATTTGTTACAGAGGATGGAATGGTATTTAAGGTAAGATTTAGAGTAAAAGATAATATTACAGAAGCCACCCAAACAAGTATATTTATAAAAAATATAGAAGCTAGTAATGGAACTAAAGATATAGTATCAGAAGATGCCGAAATTTGTATAAATATAGAAATCCCAGAAGAAGCTTTTATAACTTCTAATGAATATATTATAGAAGATGATTTTATTTCAAGAATAGAACCTAAGACAACTTTAAATGCTTTTATGTTAAATGTAGAAACAAATCGAGATATAAAAATAATAGATAAAAATGGAAATGTTTTGCAGGAAAATGATATTATAGGAACAGGAATGACTATACAAGTAGGTAATGAAATAGAATATAGGTTAATAGTAATAGGAGATATTGATGGAAATGGAGAAATTACAATAACAGATTTAGCAAAATTAAAATTACATTGTGTAGAAAAAGAGTTTATAGTTGAAAGTAGCGAGATAAAAGCTGCAGATATAGACGAAAATAATGAAATTACAATAACTGATATTGCACAAATGAAATTAATATTAATAGGTTGGAATGAAAATTAAATATTAGTGAAAACTTCAGCTAGGTAGAAGCTGAAGTTTTTTGCAAATTAAGGCATAAGAAAAAGTTGAAAAATATAGAGTTAAGTGATATAATGCAAAAGAAAAATTATTAGGTAAAAAAGGAAAAAGAATGGAATTTTTTAGAATACTTTTTAAAAACAGAAAAATAGCAATAAAGCTTGGAAAAAATGATTTTAGAAATAGGTTTGCAAATACTAGTTTAGGAACAATATGGGGCTTTTTACAGCCATTTGTATTTATGATAACATATGTAATTGTATTTCAATATATTTTAAAATCTAATAGTGCTGGAGAATATCCATATGTAGTATGGTTTTTACCAGGAATGTCAATGTGGATGTTTTGTAGTGATGCAATACTTACAGCAAGTAACTCAATAAGAAATTACAGTTATTTAGTAAAAAAAGTGGTATTTCCTGTAGATATTATACCAGTTATTTCACTTACATCAGCTAGTTTTATAGGGATATTTTTAATAGTTATAGCAGTAGTAGTATCTTCGATTTTTGGATATGTACCAAACTTTCTAAATGTTATATATATATTATTTTGTGCAATATGTTTTCTAATAGCATTAACAAGATTTACATCAGCACTAACAACAGTAGTACCAGATTTTGCACAGTTATTAACAATAGTAATACAATTATGTATGTGGTTTACTCCAATAATTTGGAATTTAGAGTTTATAGCAGGTTCAAAAATAGTTTATTTATTTAAGTGTATGCCATTCACTTATTTAGTAGAAGGGTTTAGACAAGCTTTTATGGAAAATTCAACTATTATTACAGAAAGTAATTGTGTATTTACATTAGTATTTTGGATAATAACAGCCATCGTATTTATGTGGGGGAATAGAGTATTTAAGAAAACCAAAAAAGATTTTGCTGATGTACTTTAAATATTAAAAGAGAGGATTTTTTATGGAAACAAAAAGTGTAGATATTCTATTAGCTACATATAATGGAGAGAAGTACTTAAAAGAACAAATAGAAAGTATTTTAAATCAAACATATTCAGATTTTAGATTATTAATATCAGATGATTGTTCTTCAGATAATACCAAAGAAATACTAAAAGAATATAAAAAAAAAGATAGTAGAATAGTTTTATATTTTCAGCAAGAAAACCTTGGAGTAATAAAAAATTTTGAATTTTTGTTAAATAAAGTTGAAAGTAAATTCTATATGTTTTCGGATCAGGATGATATATGGAAAAAAGATAAAATAGAAAAATCAATAAATAAATTAGAAGAAACAGATAGCGATTTAGTTTATACAGATTTAGAAGTAGTTGATGAAAATTTAAATGTAACATATAAATCATACTGGAAATTAAAAGGATTTTATAGAAAGATAAAAAATTATAATAATTTCGAAAGTTTATATTTAAATAATTTTGTAACAGG
>CATJZH010000188.1 GCA_949746285.1 uncultured Clostridia bacterium | reverse complement strand
TAACAACGATTATCAAGCAGAGAGTTTAAAATCTTTTGACAATACCATAGCTGATATTTTAAAAATAAATCCAGATCTTATTTTATTAGATATAAATTTGCCAGGAGTAGATGGAGAATATATTTGCAAGGAAATTAGAAAACAATCCAATATGGGAATTATTATTGTAACTAGCAGAGATAACGAATTAGATGAATTAGTTTCCATTAATTATGGAGCAGACCATTACATTACAAAGCCATTTAATATACATATATTACTTGCAAAAATAAATACATTATTAAGAAGAACAAATAACAGCAATGATTCAAAAGATAAAATTAATGCAAAAGACTTTATCTTAAATGTGGCAAATAATACAATCTTAAAAGATGATAAGACTATTGATTTAACAAAAAATGAATATAAAATTTTAAGATATTTAATTGATAATAGAGGTAAAATTGTTTCAAGAGAAGATATAATGGATTGTTTATGGGAAAGTGAAAGTTTTATTGATGATAATACTTTAAGTGTTAATATTACAAGATTAAGAACAAAATTAGAAGAATTAGGATTACAAGATTTAATAGAAACCAAAAGAGGACAAGGTTATATCTTAAAGGGAGAAAATTAAGATGAGTTTTAAAAAATTTATAAAAGATAAACTGATTTTGAGTTGTTTATTATTATTTGGAATTGTAACGATAGAGATATTTTTATTAGCATATCCAGCCCAACTATTTCTAAAAATATATATTCCAGTTATGATGATTGTTTTATATTTAATCGGAATAGGCATAGAGTATTATACAAAACTCAAATTTTATAAAAATTTAGAGAATACCTTAAATGATTTAGATGATAAATACTTAATTAGTGAGATTATAAAAGAACCAAATTTTATTGAAGGTAAAGTATTAAAAGATTCATTAGAACAAATAGATAAATCAATGGTTGAACATGTCAATAAATACAAATATATGCAAGAGGACTACAAGGAATACATAGAATTATGGATTCACGAAATAAAAATACCAATAGCAGCAAGTAAATTAATAATAGAAAATAATAAAAATGAAACAACTAAAAGTATTGGTGAAGAATTAGATAAAGTAGAAAACTACATAGAACAGGCTTTATACTATGCAAGAAGTAATACAGTAGAAAAAGATTATTATATAAAAAAAGTCAATCTAAAAGATATTGTAAATGAGAGTATAAAAAGAAATAAAAATGTTTTAATACATGAAAAAATATCTTTAAATGTTCACGATTTAGAACTAGAAGTAAATACAGATAATAAATGGGTAGTATTTATATTAAATCAAATTATCCAAAACAGCATTAAATATAAAAAAATCAATGAAAATTTAGAACTTGAAATATATGGAGTAGAGAAAAAAGAAAATGTTATTCTTTATATAAAAGATAATGGGATAGGAATTAAAAAAGGAGAAATTACAAGAGTATTTGAAAAAGGATTCACAGGAACAAATGGAAGATTAATTGGAAAAAAGTCTACTGGAATTGGTCTATATTTATGCAAAAATTTATGTAATAAATTAGGAATAGGAATAGAATTAAATAGTGTTCAAAATGAAGGTACAGAAATACGATTAGTATTTCCTAAAAGTAGTTATATAGAGATAAAATAAATTGCTATCCTGTTACTTGCAGGGTAGTTTTTTTATAGAAAAAGAAATCTTACAAAAATGTAAGATTAGTGTAAGGTAAATCGATATGAACTATAAAAATATGGAGTTATAATAATGTTAGATTGAAAGGAGTTTTTAATTATGGAGAAAGTATTAGAAGTAAAAAACATAGAAAAATACTATGGAAACAAATCAAATCTAACAAAAGCAATAGACAATATTAGTTTTAATGTTGAAAAAGGAGAATTTGTTGGAATTATGGGAGCAAGTGGATCTGGTAAAAGTACACTTTTAAATGTTATTTCAACAATAGACAGAGTAACAGCAGGACATATTATCGTTAATGGCGAAGATATTACAAAACTAAAAGGAAACAAACTAAATAAATTTAGGAGAGAAGAATTAGGCTTTATTTTTCAAGACTTTAATTTATTAGACACATTAACAGCCTATGAAAATATTGCTTTAGCTTTAACAATTCAAAAGGTAAATGCAAGAGAAATTGATAAAAGAGTTAATGAAATAGCAGAGAAGTTAGAAATTAAAGATATATTAAAGAAATATCCTTATCAAGTATCTGGAGGACAAAAACAAAGAATAGCATCAGCAAGAGCAATTATTACAAATCCAAAACTTGTATTAGCAGATGAGCCTACTGGAGCATTAGACTCAAAATCAGCTAGACAATTATTAGAAAATTTTGAATTTTTAAACCAAAAAATGAATGCTACTATTTTAATGGTTACACATGATGCTTTTACAGCTAGTTATGCATCACGTGTGATTTTTATCAAGGATGGTAAAATGTTTCATGAAATTCATAGGGAAAATGATTCTAGAAAGGAATTTTTTGATAAGATTATTGATGTAGTAACTCTACTTGGTGGTGATTTAAATGATGCTCTTTAAATTATCACTTAAAAATATCAAGAAAAGTTTTAAAGATTATGCCATCTATTTTTTTACTTTAATTCTTGGTGTTGCTATATTTTATGTATTCAATGCAATTGATTCACAGACAGTTATGATGGATGTGACAGCTTCCACTAAAGAAATTATCAAATTAATGACAAGTATGCTTTCAGGTGTTAGTGTTTTTGTATCATTTATATTAGGATTTTTGATTATATATGCTTCAAGGTTTCTAATTAAAAGAAGAAATAAAGAATTTGGAGTATATTTAACACTTGGTATGAGTAAAAGAAAAATATCTATGATACTATTTTGTGAAACATTACTTATCGGAACAATATCTTTGATAGTAGGGCTTGCATTAGGATTTATACTTTCGCAGTTTATGAGTATGTTAGTAGCGAATATGTTTGATGCCAATATGACCCAATTTACATTTATCTTTTCCTCTACTGCATGTATCAAAACAATTATTTATTTCACAATTATGTATTTACTAGTTATGATTTTTAATACCATTAGTATTGGTAAGTGTAAATTAATAGAATTATTACATGGAAATAAAAAAAGTGAAAAAGTGAAACTTAAAAATCCTTTTTTATGTGTGATTATATTTTTCATTTCAGTGGTGATTTTAGGATATGCATATTATATGGTAACAATTGGATTTCAATCTTTAGATGCAGATAATATATTTAAACCTATTATTTTGGGAGTCATATCCACCTTTCTTCTTTTCTTTTCTTTATCAGGACTTATTTTAAAGATTGTAATGAGTAGAAAAAGACTATATTATAAAGGTCTAAATAGTTTTGTAATAAGACAAATTAGCAGTAAAATGAATACGACTGTTTTTTCAATGACTATTATTTGTTTAATGCTGTTTATTACCATTTGTGTATTATCTTCATCCCTTACTTTAAAAAATTCATTACAGGCAAATGTAAATAAACTAGCACCAGCTGATATTCAGCTTACAAAAAGAGTCAACATTAAAGAGCCACCAACAGAAGATGGATACACACTTGAACAAATTAAAAATTCAAAACTTGGAGTGATTGATTCATTAAAAGAAAGAAATGTTCACATAGATACATATTTCAAAGAAAGTGTAGATGTGAATATTTATCATACAGAATCTTTTACACTTGGAGATACACTAGGAAATCTTTTGAAGAGTATTCAAAAACAATATAAATTTTTAAAATATGATTCTAAAGAGGATATAATGAAGATAAGTGACTATAATCTTGTGGCTCGTCTTTATGGGAATAAAGAATATTCTCTAAAAGAAAACGAATATATGATTGTAGCGGATTTTCAGTCTATGATTACAGTTAGAAATATGGCTCTAAAAAATAATGAAAAAATTAAAATCTTTGGACATACTTTAACTCCAAAATATCAAGAGTGTAAAGAAGGATTTGTTGAACTATCTGCACAACATATAAATGGGGGAATTGTACTGGTTCCAGATGAAGTTGTTTTAGAAAATGATAAAGTATACAATATGGTTATAGCCAATTATAAAGCAGATACTAAAAAGAAAAGGGTAGAAGTAGAAGAAGAAATTTTGAAACAGGTTGAAGATTCACAAAATCAAACATTGTTATTTAATAATACAAGAATAGATATAATGGAAGCGAGTGTAGGGTTAGGGGCATTGGTTACTTTTATAGGTCTTTACCTAGGTATTATTTTCCTAATCAGTAGTGCTGCTATATTGGCTTTGAAAGAGTTATCTGAAAGTAGTGACAATCGTGAAAGATATAGAATGCTACGGAAGATTGGAGCAGATGAGAAATTGTTACACAGTTCTTTATTTAGACAGATTGCTATTTTCTTTATGTTCCCGCTATTACTTGCTATGATTCATTCTGTATTTGGTCTTATATTTTCTACTAAGATATTAGAAGTATTTGGAAATGATCAATTATTACCTTCTATATTTATGACAGCGATATTTTTAGTAGTGATTTATGGTGGCTATTTCTTAATTACTTATTTTTGTAGCAAAAATATAATAAAGGAGCGAAGTTAAACATGTTGGTTTATGATAATACAATAATAAAAAAGAAACAAAAGATAAAGACAAAGATTGGTTCTAAAAGTAGGAATGGTTATTTATATGATAAGGATTATAACAAGGATTAGCAAAATCTGCTAATCTCTTTCTTTATGAGTTATATTATTTCTATAAAAACTGCTATATTGCTATTTCCTTTGATAGCCTTACTATTTACGATTCCATTTATTTTAAATCAATATCATAAATATGGGTCAGTAAATAAGTTTAGAGTCTGTATTATCTATTCTTTTATTCTTTACATAATTACTATTTATTTTTTAGTCATTTTGCCACTTCCCGATAAAAATACATTTTTGCCTAAAGATAATATGGTGCGTATCGTTCCATTCGGTTTTATAAGAGATTTTATGAAGGAATCTTCATTTGTACTTACCGAACCCATGACATATTGGAAAGCAATACAAGAACCTTGTTTTTATACAGTTTTATTTAATATTTTTATGACTGTGCCATTTGGCATGTATTTAAGATATTATTTTAAATGTACATTAAAAAAGACCGTTTTATGCAGTTTTTTATTGAGTCTATTTTTTGAACTTACACAACTGACAGGTTTATATTATATATATCCTTATCCATATCGTATTTTCGATATAGATGATTTAATCACAAATACATTGGGTGGTACTATAGGATTTTATATGGTGGGTTTGATTAGTCGTTTTTTACCTACAAGAGATGAGATAGATCGAAAATCTATAGAAAATGGGAAAATTGTATCAGGACTTAGAAGAATTACTGTTTTTGGATTCGATTTTATTTTAAATATTTTTTTTACAGTATTGATAAGTATTGTTTATAGAGGGGCACATATTTTTCTTATAAGTTTTCTTTTATATTATATTGTTTATCCATATTGTACTTGTGGTACTACAATTGGAAGTCGATTTTTAAATGTAAGATTAGAATTTGAAAAAAATTCATTTTTAATGTTAATTTTTAGAATTTTATTTTTATATACATATTATTTTGGTATTTTAATGTTCATATTATATTTGATTCGATTTGTTA
>CATJZH010000187.1 GCA_949746285.1 uncultured Clostridia bacterium | reverse complement strand
TGTATATATAAAAATTAAAACAAATATTATAATAATTAGTCTTGAAATTTTTTCAAATATTTTCAATTCATAACGGTCTGCAACTATGTGTACAATTACTGCTACAAAAATAATTGGTAATGTTATTAAATAATACATATATGTTTCTCCTTATTTTAAATACACTGTAATTATAGCATTTTTTTACTCTTATGTAAAGTATGAAAAATCATTTATATACTTTACATGTGATAATGTCAAGTATATTCTAATAATCATCTTCCAGAAGTATTTGTTTTAAAATTTCTCTTGCTCTTTTTAGTCTAGTTTTTACGGCTGACTCACTTATATTTAAAATCTTACTAATCTGAGCTACTTTTAAATCTTCAAAATAAAATAATTGAAATACACTTTTATATTTTTCATTTAATCTATTTATATCTTCTAACAAATATAAATCTTGATTATACAATTTTTCATTTTGAACATTGTCTTCATCAAATGGGACATGATATATTCTTTTTCCGTCTTTTATTGGTACAACATAAATTTATCGATACTCTTATAAGCCAACTTTTTTCATGTTCTTCATCTTTAAATTTTTTACCTGATTTTACATACTTTATATATTGAAAAAAAGTTTCTTGAACAATATCTTCTGAATCTTCGTTATTCCTTAAATACCCCATAGCAATACGATAAAGCATATCTGTATATTTATAAACAAATTTCTTTGAGTTAAATTTATTATTCATAATCAAAATGTGTTAGTATTGAGAACTAATTTACTCTCCTTTATAGATTTCTTTTGTGTATCTACTATTATATCTATAAGAAGTTTTTTTTCAATAAAGTTGTATTCAAATGCTTACATTTTTTTAATAAATTTTTTATTTTATAAATTCACAACTATTAAAATAAATATAAAACTTATTACTAAAATTGTACAAATTAAAGCTAAAATACTTAATATCTTTCTGACTTTTTCTTCATTTTTAAAAATTTTATACAATATATTTATTGCTAAAATTCCTATAATTCCACCCAAGGTGTTCATAATAATATCTGTTATGTCTGTTGCACCAATATGAAATATAAATTGTGTAGTTTCAAAAATAAAAGTAAGTAATAATATAGGTAGTATTTTTTGATGCATTTTCTTGTCTTTCCAAATCATTCCCAAATATAATCCAACTGGAATAAAAACTATCATATTATTTATTATTTCAGTTATATCTATCTTTCCATTTAGTATAACTGATTCTCCAAATGGAATAAGATTTATTGAACGTATATATGGAAGGTGTTTAAAACTAAATTGCATTTTAAATACTATTATCCATGTCAAAAGTATTATATAAATAATTAGAAGAATTTTCAATAATTTGCTTTTTTTCATACTAAAATCTCCCCTTATGATTTTTTATTATTATAACATTTATATAAATATTTATTTCTTAATATTTTCTTAAATATACATAACCACAAGTAATTTATCAAAAAAATAAAGTGGTAAACAACTATTGTTTTACCACTCTATCATATTTTATTTGTAAAAAGCTTGATATCCTTTGTATGCTTGATAAACATCAAATTTACTTGTTATTTCATAAGGTGAATGCATTCCCATAACTGGAACACCTACATCAACTACTTCCATACCTCTATTAGCAAGTGTAAGAGCAATTGTTCCTCCTCCACCTTTGTCAACTCTTCCAAGTTCACAAGATTGGTATCTAGCTCCTGCTGATTCAAAAATATTTCTCACTTCAGCAACAAATTCTGCTGGTGCTTCTGAAGCCCCTGACTTTCCTCTTGAACCTGTATATTTTACAAGAGACACACCTCTTCCTAGATATGCTGCGTTGTTTTTCTCAAACGCATAAGCAAAATTAGGATTAAATGCAGCATCAACATCTGCTGAAAGTGCTTTTGTATTTGAAAAAGTTTTATCTAATGCAATAGCTTTTGTATTTCCTGTTTTTTCCAATAATTCTGATACAAACATATCAAAGATTCTTGTATACATTCCTGTAACACCATTAAATCCTACTTCTTCTTTATCTGTTATTACACATACTGCTGTATTTTTGGGTCTATCTGTATTTAATATAGCCCTTAATGCTGTATAACAACATACTTTATCATCTTGTCCATATCCAGCGATCATGCTATGATCAAATCCTAAACTTTTGGCTTTAAAAGCTGGTACAAATTCTATTTCTGAACTTATAAAGTCTACTTCTTTTATACCATAGGTATCATTTAATAATTTCAAAATATTTAATTTAACTTTATTTGAAACATCTTCACTGTCATATGGAATGCTTCCTGCTAATATATTTAACTCTTCTCCTTGTACTCCATCTTTTAATTTTCTATCCATTTGTTCTGCAGCCAAATGTGGTAGTAAATCTGATATTGTAAATATTGGATCTTCTTCTTTTTCTCCAATACATATATTTATTTTTTCTCCGTCTGGTTTAACTACAAAACCGTGCATACTAAGTGGTATATTAGTCCATTGGTATTTCTTTATTCCACCATAATAATGTGTTTTAAGCATTCCCAATTCTCCATCTTCATATAATGGATTTTGTTTTAAATCTATTCTTGGTGAATCACCATGTGCAGCTATTACTTTTAATCCTTTGTCTATTTCTTCTTCACCTATTACAGCAGCATATAGACATCTTCCTCTATTTATATAAAATATTTTATCTCCAACTTGTAAATTTTCTTTTTCTGAAATATCAATAAAACCATTCTTAATAAGTATTTCTTTTGAATTTTGTACTATTTCCTTTTCTGTTTTTGAAGTATTTAAATAATACATATATTCATCAGCAAATTTAAAAATATTTTCTAATTCTTCGTCACTTAAATGTTCCCAACCATTATTTTTAGAATCTACTAATTTTTCCTTTAATTCTTTTCCATCTGTTTTTGACATTTTCATCATCCTTTCTTTTCTTATGTATATTATTATACTTTTAAATTATTTCTATTATATTTTTTTTGGAAATTTTTTTACTTCCAATTTTGTATGCCATTAATATACTCTTAACACACTCATCAGCTTTTTCTGCAGATTTTGCATGTACATATGCAAGTACATCGCCTTTTTTAACTTTGTCTCCAATTTTTCTTTCAAAAGTTAATCCAACTCTAAAATCTATATTTTCATCTTTTTTCTTTCTTCCAATTCCTAATTCTAATCCAGCTTTTCCTACTTTTCCTGCATCTAATTCTTCTACATATCCATCTTTCTCACATAAAACAGGGGTTATAATTGGTGCTTTTTCAAATTTTTCTAAATTCTCAATATAAGTTATGTCTCCTCCTTGTTTTTGTACTAATTCTTTAAATTTATCATATGCTTTACCATTTTCTAACACTTCTAAAACTTTCTTTTTACAATCTGAAACACTTGTATATTTTCCAGATAAAAGCATCATTTGAACAGATAAATTTAATACCACTTCTTTTACATCCTTAGACATTTCCCCTTTAAGGGCTTTTACTGCCTCAATTACTTCTAAAGTATTTCCTACAGAATGTCCTAATGGTTCATCCATATTGGTTAAAACACATACTGTTTTTCTTTTTGCCCATTTTCCAATTAAAGTCATCATTTTGGCTAATTTTTTTGCTTCTTCTTTAGTTGGCATAAACGCACCTTTTCCACATGTTACATCTAAAACAATTGCATTTGCTCCTGAGGCTATTTTCTTACTCATTATACTAGAAGCTATAAGTGGTACACTATTTGTACAACTAATAGTATCTCTTAAAGCATAAATCTTTTTATCTGCAGGTGCTAAATTTAAAGTTTGTGCTATTAAACTAATTCCTATATCTTTTATATTTTTCTTAAATTCATCAACTTTAATATTTACATTATATCCTGGTATAGATTCTAATTTGTCTGCTGTTCCTCCTGTTATTCCTAAACCTCTTCCACTCATTTTTGCTACAGGAATTCCGAGTGAAGCTATGATTGGCATTACTATTAAAGTTATTTTATCTCCAACTCCACCTGTTGAATGCTTATCTACAATATTTTTAGAAATATCACTTAAATCTAAAACATCTCCTGAATTTGCCATAGCTATTGTTAAAGTTAAAATTTCGTCTTGTGTCATTCCATTTATACAAATAGCCATTATAAGAGCTGCTGCCTGATAATCTGTTATTTCATCTTCTGTATATTTTTTTACAAAATATTCAATTTCTTCTTTAGTTAACTCTTTTCTGTTTTTTTTATTTTCTATAATATCTAATATATTCATAATCTTTTCCAATATATTTATTTAGGTTTTAAGGTCTACCTATAAACTTTAAGTTACTATTTCCAAAATTTCTGATTTAAAGTTTATTTTTTTATTTGTTATTTTGAATGCATCTTTTAAATTTTGAGTTGTACTGTTAACCTTTTTTTCATCATCAGTATGAATATAAGCTAGAGTTTCTCCAACCATTACAGTATCTCCTATTTTCTTTTTAATTGTTATACCCGCACTTCTATTTATTTTATCTTCCTCTTGCATTCTACCTGCACCTAAATATATTGCTATACTTCCAACCATATCTGTATCTATTGATTCTACTGTTCCAGATTCAGTAGCTAATACTGGCATAATATATTTTGATTTTTTTAACAATTCTGGATCATCCACATAATCTATATCTCCATTTTGTGCTGTTACCATTTCTTTAAATTTATCGAATGCTTTTCCACTTTTTATTGCTTCTTTTATCATTCTTGCATTTGCCTGTAAATCTTTATTGTCTGTTGCAAGTGAAATCATTATACTTCCTATTGCTTCAATAACATTTCCCAAATCTTCAGAAATTATTCCTCTAAGTGCCATTATTACTTCTCTTATTTCAAGATTGTGCCCTATTGCATATCCTAAAGGTTGATTCATATCTGTTATTATGCAAGCTACTTCCTTATCTAAAGATTTTCCAAGTTTAATTAGTAATTTAGCTAATCTTTTAGCTTCTTCTTTATTTTCTATATAAGTTCCTTTTCCACAAGTTATATCAAAAACTATTTTGTTGCTTCCTGTTGCTAATTTTAAACTCATCAAACTTGCTGCAATAATAGGCAAACTATTTTCACATGCTATTTCATTTCTTAATTTATATATTTTTCTTTCCACTGGTGCAAAGTTTAATCCTTGGTCTACTATAGCTACATTTATTTCTTTTAAATTCTTTTTAAACTCTTCTATACTCAAATCTGTTTTAAAATTAGGTATAGAATCTAATTTATCAATAGCACCACTAGTTATTCCATATCCTCTACTAGATATTGTCGCTGTGGGTATGTTTAAAGAAGCTAAAATAGGCATTAAAAGTATAGAAACTTTATCTCCAACTCCACCTGTTGAATGTTTGTCTACTACATTTTCTGCAATGTCTTTCAAATCCATCATATCTCCAGATTCAGCCATTGCTGTGCTAAAACTTAATATTTCATCTTCTGTAAGTCCATTGATATACACATAACTCATTAACGCTGCTGCTTGATTTTCTGAAATTTCTTCTCTACCAAATTTACTAACAAAATATCGAATTTCATCATTTGTTAGTTCCTGCTTATTTCTTTTTTTACGAATAATAGTTTTTATGTCCATAATATTCTCCCTTTCTTTTGTGTTTATATTTTCATTATTTAAAATTTTTTATAAATGTTTCTCTATGTAACATACATGGTCCATTTTCTTTTATAACTCTTATATGTTCTGCTGTTCCATATCCTTTATGTCTTGCAAATCCATATATTGGATAAACTTCATCCCACTCTCTCATAATTCTATCCCTTGTAACTTTTGCTATTATTGAAGCTGCTGCTATACAATAATTTTTAGCATCACCTTTTATTACAGATATATATGGAATTCCTAATGTATCTATATTGTTTAAAGCATCTACCATAATAATTTCTGGTTTTTGTTTTAAACCTTCAAGTGCTATTTTTACTCCTAATTTAGTTGCATTTAAAATATTTATTTCATCTATTTTTTTCTGGTCAACAATTCCTACACTATATGCTACTGCCTCTTCTATAATTTGTTCATATATTTTTTCTCTTTTTTTCTCAGAGATTTTTTTAGAATCATTTACTCCCTCAATAAAAGAATTTTCTGGTAAAATAACAGCCCCTACTACTACGGGTCCTGCTAATGGTCCTCTTCCTGCCTCATCTATTCCACATATGAATTTTATATTTTTTTCATATAAATTTTTTTCTTCTTCTTTTAAAACATTTAATCTTTCTATTTCTTTTTCTTTCATATTTTATCTATAATTTATACTATTTAAACTATTATCTCCCTATATTTTTTTAGAATTTTAATTTTATTTT
>CATJZH010000186.1 GCA_949746285.1 uncultured Clostridia bacterium | reverse complement strand
CATGCAGCAGCATATGTAACAAATGCTTTTAGAATAGCTTGGTTTAAAGTACATATTCCAAAAGCGTATTATACAGCATATTTTTCAATAAGAGCAGATGAATTTGATAGTGAATGTATGATTTTTGGAAAAGAAAAAGTAATAGCAAAAATGAAAGAAATAGATAATGCTGGAAACGCAGCAATGCCAAAAGATAAGAATATGTATCCAATATTAGAATTAGTATTAGAAATGTATGAAAGAGGAATAAAATTTTTACCAATAGATTTATACAAATCACATAGTACAAAATTTATAATGGAAGATGAAGGAATAAGACCGCCACTAAATAGTATACCAGGACTTGGGGATGTAGCAGCAGAAGGTATATATAATGCAAGATTAGAAGAACCATTTGAATGTATAGAAGATATGCAATCACGATCAAAAATAGGAAAATCAGTAACAGAACTATTAGATAAATTTGGTTGTTTAAAAGGAATGACAAAGTCTAATCAGATGAGTTTGTTTGTATGATGTCCATTTGGGGACGTTTGTTAATGGACATTTTTGTCCTATTTTATACATATGTTGTTTTAGAATATCTTAAATATATAATATTAAAAATAAACAACAGTCCATAGATGAACAAAAACGTCTCAAAAAGAAATCTTACCAATTGATATAGGAGATGTGTTATGGAAAATTTAGAACGATTAGTAAATGAATATCAAAAAAATATTGAAAATACAAAAAAATATTTTTCATATACAAATCAGGTAAGGGAGTATAATGGGTATATTTTTAAAAAAATGCGTCATAATGATAGATTAGAAAATGAGATAAAGTGGTTAAAGAGGCTAAATCAAATTGATTATAATGTTCCAAAATTTATAGGATTATATGAAAATATAATAATAACTGAAAAAATTGATGGACAGACAATAGAAGATACCAATGCTCACAAGTATTTTTATCATATTGGAGAATTAATTGCAAATTTGCATAATATACCAGTGCAAGAAAATTTAGAATGGAAACAAAATATAAAATTACAATACATAGATTTAAAAGATAGTGTGAAAGATAAAATGCCAAATGATATTTTTAAAGTAGCAACAAATTTTATAGAAAAAAGACTAGAAAATCTAAGTAATTCAGAGAATGTTATTATACATAGTGATATTAGACCAGAAAATATTATATATTCAAATGGAAAGTATTATTTAATTGATTTAGAAAATATGAATATAGGTGATAGAGAATATGATTTTACAAGGATATTAAATTTATTAAATGAAAAAGAATTTTATAGTTATGAAGATTTTAAAAATTTGATGGATGGATATAGAAGTATAAATCATCTACAATTGTCTGAGGAAAGATGGCAGTTATATAATAAGTTTTATGCATTTAGAATATATTCTAGAATGCTATGTGGAAAAATTGGTCAAGATAATAAATATGAAAAATATTTAAAAGATACACTACTTTGTGAAAATGATAAAGTAACTGCTTGGATAAAAAAATATAATGAAGAATGACTAAGATATTTTAAAATATAACATACGTATAAAAATGGACAAAAATGTCTTTTAAATGAAACAAAATGCTTTGCATTTTGAGTACTGAGGCTGTAACAATTAAAATTTAACAGCCTCAGCCACAAACGTCCCCAAAGGGACAAAGGAGAATAATATGAAAGAAATGATACAAATAATTGATATTAAATACATATTGCTTTATTTTTTTATAATAAATTTAGTGGGATTTTTTGCTATGGGAATAGATAAATTTAAAGCGCAAAGAGGTTATTGGAGAATTCCAGAAGGTACTTTAATCATGATAACAGCTTTTGGCGGTGGAATAGGAACATTAACCCGGAATGTACACATTTAGACATAAAACAAAAAAGTTAAAATTTACTGTAGGAATTCCTACAATACTAATAACAGAAATAATTACTATAATATTTATAATATTTGATTTATGGAAATTATTTAAGTAATTCTTGTTTAATAAAATACTATATGATATAATTGGCAATAATAAGAATATGAAGTATATTCTTATTTAAATAAAGGGATGTAGAAGTGGAGAAATAGTATGTTTGAAAAAATATTATTTAACTTGTTAGCATTTTCCCTATTTATAATAATATTTTTTAAAATTGTTAGAAAAAAAGATATAAATTATGCAAGTTTATTAGTATTGCAAGCAATAGGAATAATAATAAGTTTTATTGAAATAAAATTACAAATTAATGAAACTGTTTTTTGGGGTAGTATTAGATATTTATTTTCAATAATGTTTCCTTTTGCAATTATTACAATGGAAATAAACGGTATCAATTTTTCTGAAGTTTTGAGTATTGTATTTGCAAAATTTTTTATTATGAGGGGAGACAATAAAGCAGCAAAACAAGTTTTAATAAAATTAGTTTCAAAATATCAAGACAGTTACTTAGGTCATAAAATGTTAGCAGAATGCTATGAAAAAGAAGGCGGAATGAGGCGAGCTATTGATGAATATGTAACAGCAGTTGATATAAATAGAAAAGATTCTAAATCTTATTTTAAAATAGCAGCTTTATTACGAGATTTAGGAAAAAAAGATGAAGCAATTCAAATGCTTGAGAATTTAGTAAAAGTAAAACCAGATTGCTATGAAGGTTCTTACTTATTAGGAGAGTTGCTTTGTGAGCAAGAAAGATTTAAAGAAGCAGCAAATGTATATAATGCAGCATTAATTTATAGACCAGCTGATTTTGATTTATATTATAATTTAGGAATTGTTTATACTAGATTAAGTGATTTTAAAATGGCACAAGAAATGTATGAAAAAGCTGCTGCAATAAATCACAAATTATATGGTGCACATTATAATTTGGGATTAATAGCATTTATACAAAGAGAATATGAAATAGCTGAAAAATATTTTGAGCAAAGCTTATATGGAGAACTAGAAGCAATGTCTTATTACCAATTAGCTAAATTATATGTATATAAAGGTGAAAAAGACAAAGCAATAAATTTTTTAAATAAAGCAATAGAACTTGAACCAAATCTTTTAAAATTAGCAGAAAAAGAGAAAGCTTTTGAAAAAATAAGAATGCATATAACTGTATCAGTAAAAATGGATGAACCAATAATCAAAGATATAAATAGTGAAGAATTTTTTGGAAATAATGTATTAAAAGAACAAGAAACATTAGCAAGAATTTATTTAGAAGAAACTTCAAGAGTAATTGAAGAAATGAGTGAGAACGCAACAAAAGAGAAAATAAATGAAAAGCTAGATTATATTTTTAGCAAAGAAAATAAAAGAAAAGAAATTACTGAAAAAGACAGGCAAACAGATAAAGAAGAAAGACAAAGGAACTAGTAAAAATACAAAACATAAATTAAATTTAAACACATAAAATTTAATTAAAGTTAAAGAAGAGAGGTAAATGGTGATTGATATGGAAAAATCAATAACAGTTATTGGAGGAGACTTAAGAATAGTAAAACTTATAGAAATGTTAGATAAAGACGGATATAAAGTATACACTTATGCTTTGGAAAATTCAGAAGAATTATTGAGCATGGATGGTGTAGAGATGTGTCCAACTTTAGAAGAAGCAGTAAGTAAATCTAAAGTAGTAGTTGGACCAGTACCACTATCTAGTGATAGAAGAAGACTATCAGCACCATTTGGAAGAAACAATGTAGAATTAGAAGATTTTATTCCAGCATTAAAAGGAAAATATTTAATAGCAGGAAATATTGGTATAAAAGAACAATTAGAAAGTAATAATGTTCAGTGCACAGATTTACTAAAAAGAGAAGAATTTTCTGTATTAAATACAATAGCAACAGCAGAAGGAACTATACAAATAGCAATGGAAGAGACGCAAAGAACATTACATGCATCAAATGTTCTTATAATGGGATTTGGTAGAATTGGAAAAGTATTAGCTAAAATGCTAGATGGAATAGGAGCAAAAGTATATTGTGAAGCTAGAAAAAATGAAGATATTTCTTGGATAAAAGCATATGGATATAATCCTATTCATTTAAATGATTTAGATAAAAATTTAGAAAAGTTTGATATAATAATAAATACAATACCTTTTCAATTACTTGCAGGCGAAAGATTAGATTTAATAAAAAAAGAAGCTGTTATTATAGACTTAGCATCTAATCCTGGAGGTATAGATAGAAAATCAGCAAGAGGAAAAGGTTTAAAAGTTATATGGGCGTTATCATTACCAGCAAAAGTTGCACCTCTTACATCAGCAGAATTTATAAAAGAAACATTATATCATGTATTAAAAGAGTTATAATAAAAAATAAATGGAGGACAAAAATGACTATAATTCAAGCAATAATTTTAGGTGTAATTCAAGGATTGACAGAATTTTTACCGATATCTAGTTCAGCTCATTTAAATGTATTTCCATGGATATTTGGGTGGAATGAAATATCAGAATCTTTTGATGTTGCACTACATTTAGGAACACTATTTGCAATTTTTATATTCTTTTTTAAAGACTGGGTGAATTTAATAAAAGGTGGAATTAATCAAGTTTTTAAAAAAGAAAAAACAACAGATGGAAAAATATTTTGGTATTTGGTTATAGCAACAATTCCTGCAGGAATTTTAAGTCTAGTTTTAGATAAAATATCAGACATAATAATAAATGGAAATTTAAATTTAGAAATGGCATTAATAGCAATAGCATTAATAGTAATGGGAATTGTTTTATACATAGTTGATAAAAAATCACCAGCAGAAACAGATTATGAAAATATTAGTTTAAAACAATCTATTTTTGTTGGTGTATCACAAGCTTTGGCAGCGGCATTTCCAGGAGTTTCACGCTCTGGAATAACAATGACAATTGCTAGATTACTTAAAATTGATAGAGAAAGTGCTGCAAAATTTTCTTTCTTGCTTGCAACACCAATTGTAGCAGCAGCAGTTTTAGTTGATATTACAAATTTTACAATATCTTTACCATTTTTAATGGGAATTTTGGCTAGTTTTATAGTAGGGTTATTAGTAATTAAGTTTTTAATGGATTATTTGAAAAAAGGTAGTTTTAAAATTTTTGCAATATATAGAATAATATTTGGAATTATAATACTTGGAATAATATTTATAAGATAAATGGAGGAATATATATGGGTAGAGGAAAACACTCAGGAGATCCAAATTCTTTTCAAGACACAAGTTCTTATTCTTATAGACGTTTCACTTCTGATGATATAACACAAAAAAAATTTGATTTTGAAGAAGATAACGATGAAGATATAAGAAAACAAAAAACAAATGATTTTTTAAATGGTTTTGAAGAATCAAATGAATTTGAAAATAATTATATGGATTTTGATGATGAAAAAGAGATAAATTATAAAAAAGTATTTTTAGTAATAGCTATATTAATTATACTTATAGTAGGTGGATACTTTATTTATAAGTACATATCAAAAGAAAATACTGAGCAAACAAATCCAGAACCAGCAGAAGAAAATCAATATAAATTAGTTGAACAAATAGATGGATATAATGTATTGGGAAAAATTGTAATAAAAGATCTTGATGTAGAACAGTACATTTTGGATTCAACTGAAAATAAGGCTTTGGAAAAAGGAGTAGCCAAAGTTTATGGTGGGAGCTTAAATAATTATGGTAATTTTTGTATAGCTGGTCATCATTATGAAAGTGTTTTTAAAAAACTATCTAAACTACAAAAAGGTGATAAATTCGTTATAGTAGATAAAAATTTAAAAGAAACAGAATATGAAGTAAAAGAAACTTATTCAGCAGAACCAGATGATTTAAAATGTTTAATCCAAAACGAAGAAAAAGTAGAAATTACTTTAATTACTTGTGAAGATATTGGAACTAAAAGATTTATTGTAAAAGCAGAAGAATGTAGTTCTTCAAAATCAGATAGCAATACAAATACAGCAAGTAATACAACAGTAGATGCAGAAGAAAATGAATAAAAGGATGGACGAAATATGAGAAAAATAATATTTCAAATTTCAATAATTTTTTTGATAATGGCTATAGGAATGATTTCGGTGTTTATAACAAAAGTAAATGCTGATAGCATGGCAGGACTTAATTGTCCCTCATCAGTTGAAGTGGGAAAAAACTTCAATGTGGCATTAATATTACCATCAAATGCATATTCTGTACAAGCTAATATAACTATAAAATTTAGTGATGGGACAACTAGTTCTAAAAACTTAGTATATTTAAGTGGAATGGCTGATTTCCCAAATTCAGTATCATTTAATGCTAAAGCAGCAGGTAATGCAACAGTTACAGCATCTAATATAGTAATATCAGATGCAAATGCAAATACATTAGAACCAGGTGGTTCAAAATCAGCTTCAATAAATATAGTTTCAAATACTGCTCCTACACAGAATCCTTCAACAACACCGTCAAATAATAACAACAATAATAATAATAATAATACACCACCAGAAGTTAAATTTTCTGATGTTAATGAAACAGTTTATACTACAGATAGGTGTAATGTTAGAAAAAGCTATTCAACAAGCAGTGATAAAATAACAACATTAGATAAAGGTACATCGCTAAAAAGAACTGGAGTAGCAAGTAATGGGTGGTCAAGAGTTTCATATAATGGAACAACTGCTTATGTTTCAAGCCAATATTTAACAACAACACAAGTTGAAATAAAATTTAAAGATGTAAATGAAAAACTTTATGCTGTGCAAGATTGTAATTTAAGAAAAAGTTGGAGTACAGATAGTGATATAGTAGGATATTTGAAAACAGGTCAAGAAGTTACAAGAACAGGAATAGCAGATAATGGATGGTCAAGAATAAATAATAATGGACAAGTTATGTATGTAGCATCAAGATTAATAACAGCAGAAAAACCAGAAGAGGAACCAGAGGAAGAATTGCCTGAAGAGCCAGAAAATAATACAGAAAAAACAGAAGAAGAAATATTAGCTGAAATTAAAGAAGAAGTTGGAATTTTACCAGAAGTAGGAAATAATGTAGCAATAATAATGTATCTTTCTACATTAATAATTGCATTATCTGGAATTTCAGTTGGAATATATTATATAAAAAAATAATATAGGAGGAACAGTTATATAACTGGTGTTGTAAAATGGTAGAAATAATTAATGGAAAAGAACTTGCAAAAAAAATTAGAAAAGATTTAAAATCAGAGGTAAAATTATTAAAAGAAGATGGTATAAATCCAAAATTAGCTGTAATTATGGTAGGAAAAGATCCAGGTTCACAGGTTTATGTTAGAAATAAATCAAAAGCTTGTGAAAAAGCAGGAATAGAATTTGAAGAATTTTTATTTGATGAAAATACATCAGAAGAAACTTTATTAGAAACTATAAAAAAATTAAATAAAGATAGCAGTATACATGGTATTTTATTACAAAGTCCAGTGCCTAAACATATTGATATAAATAAAGCATTTAGAACTATTTCACCAGAAAAGGATGTAGATGGATTTAATCCTGTTAATGTTGGAAATTTAACTATTGGAGAAGATGCATTTATATCATGTACACCATATGGAATTGTTAAAATGCTAGAAGAGTATAATATAGAAACTGAAGGAAAAAAATGTACAATATTAGGGAGAAGTAACATTGTAGGTAAACCAATGATACAATGTATGTTAAATAAAAATTCAACAGTTACAGTCTGCCATTCAAAGACTCAAAATATAGATAAGGTTATAAAAGATGCAGATATAGTTATTGCTGCTATTGGAAGACCTAAATTTGTAAAAGAAGAAATGGTAAAAGATGGTGCTGTTGTTATTGACGTAGGTATAAATAGATTAGAAGACGGAACTATTTGTGGAGATGTAGATTATGAAAATGTTGCTCCAAAAGCAAGTCTTATTACACCAGTTCCGGGAGGAGTTGGACCTATGACAATTGCAATGCTTTTAACTAATGTGGTTAAAGCTGCGAAATTGTCTAAATAAAATTAAATATAAAATAGGGGCATAGCGAATTGCTATGCTCTTTTATTTTTAATTATGAAAGGAGAATTTTAGTGATAAACGAATATGATATATGGTTTTCAAATATAGAAATAAGCAACAAAGAAAAAATAAAATTATTAGAAAAACTTAAAAACAGTCAAATAATTTGGACTCTTACAGAAAAAGAATTATTAGAAAAAGGAATAAAAGAACAAACCATAAATAAAGTTTTAGAAGAAGGATATAGAAAAAAAATAGACAAGTATAAAAATTATTTAGAAAGAAATAAAATAAAATTAATTTGTGTAAACTCAAAAGAATATCCAGAAAGTTTAAAGCATATTGATAATAAACCAGCATATTTATATGTAAGAGGGAAGCTAGAAAATTTATATGATGATAATGTAGCAATTGTAGGTTCAAGAAAAGCAAGTACATATGGTAAATTTATTTCTAGAAAAATATCAAAGGAAATTGCAGACAGAAATGTAAATATAGTAAGTGGACTTGCAATTGGAATAGATAAATATGCACATTTAGGAGCTTTAGATAGTGGTTACGGAAAAACAATAGCTGTTTTAGGGACGGGAGTATCAGATAATGAAATTTATCCATTAGAAAATAAAAAAGTTTTTGAAAGAATTCTAGAAAATAATGGGACAGTAGTGTCTGAATTTAAATTAGGAACTAAACCTGAAAAATATAATTTTCCACTTAGAAACAGAATTATTAGTGGACTAGCTAAAAAGATTATTGTTGTAGAGGCAAAAGAAAAAAGTGGAAGTCTAATTACAGTTGATTATGCATTAGAACAAGGAAAAGATGTTTTTGCTATTCCAGGAAATATTACGTCACAAAATTCAGTAGGAACTAATAAACTTATTGAAGAAGGAGCATGTATGCTAACTAAAATAGATGATTTATTTGTAGAATAAATATTAAGAAAAAAATAATAAAAAACACTTTAATTTTTTACATAATTATAATATAATACATTTTGATAAATAGAAAAAAAAGACACAGCCAAATTTTAAGTTTTGCTATAAAAGGAGGATTTATGGGAACTGAAAAAAATGAAACCAAAAGAGTTAAAACATCAGATTTAAAAAAACAAGCAAAAAAGAAGAGTAAAAATAAAAACGGGAAAATAAAATTTAAAGATAGACATCCTAAACTTTCAAAAGCTATAAAAATTGGAATATTAATAATTATTTTATTATTAATTATTGGAGCAGGAATATTAGTAGGAGCTTTTGTTGGTATTTTTGGAGATGAACTTAAAATTGATGAAGCAAGTCTAGTTGTAGGATATGAAAATTCTACAGTATATGATTCTGATGGAAATCAAATTGCAGTATTAAGTGGTGGAACAAAAAGAAAAAGTGTAAGTTTATCAGATATGTCAGAATATTTGCCTAAAGCATATGTGGCTATAGAAGATGAAAGATTTTATGAACACTCAGGTATAGATATTATGAGAACAGGATATGCAACAGTTACATATCTTTTACATGGAGGAAGTTCAAGTTTTGGTGGTAGTACAATAACTCAACAGGTTATTAAAAATATCACTAAAGAAAAAGATAATACAGCGTTGGCAGGTGTAGTTAGAAAAGTAAAAGAAATTTCAAAAGCAATTCAAGTGGAACATTATTTGTCTAAAGATCAAATATTAGAATTATATTTAAATTTAATATTTGTAGGTGGAGACGATATAAATGGAGTTGAACTAGGTTCAGTATATTATTTTGATAAAAGCTCAAAAGATTTAAGTATTGCAGAATGTGCATTTTTAGCAGGAATAAATCATACTCCAAATGGATATAAACCTTTTGAAGAATATGGCGGAGATGAAACTAAAAAAGCCAATATGAAAGAAAAAATTAATAAAAGAACAAAAACAGTTTTAGGAAAAATGCAAGAAGTAGGATATATTTCAGAAGATCAATATAAACAAGCTGTTTCTGATGTAGATAATGGGTTAAACTTCAAAAAAGGTGAAAGTGCGAATGTAACAACTGAAGTATCTTATCTTACAGAAGCTGCAATTGATCAGATATTAGATCAAATTATGGCTGATAATGAGGATATGAACAGAGATATGGCAGAAATGACTTTATATAGTAGTGGATATAAAATATATACAACTCAAAAGTCAGATATACAAACAGCATTAGAGCAAGAAATAGTAAAAGAAAAATATATTACAAATTATACTGAAACGGTAAAAAATGAAGAAACTGGAGAAAAAGAAAAAGTAAAGAATTATTCTATACCAACAATGGTTATAATGGATCATTCTACAGGTAGAGTAGTTGCAGCAGCAACAGCAGTTGGAAGTCCTGAAGAAAGATCAGCAACTACAAAACTTGGATATTTTAATTATCCAACTTCAATAAAAAAACAAACAGGATCATCAATGAAACCGATTTCAGTAATAGCACCAGGATTGGAAACAGAAACAATTACAGCAGCCACTGTATATGATGATTGCCCTACAAATTGGGGTAGCTATGCTCCAAAAGAGTGGTATATAGGATATAAAGGTCTTATGAATATGCGTAGAGCAATAGAAGTTTCTGCAAATATTCCACATGCTAAAGCTTTATCAAATATAGGAGTAGACAATTCCGCAGAGTTTTGCCAAAGTGTAGGACTTCCAGATCTTTCTGCCTCAGGACTATCGCTAGCACTTGGTGGATTAGATAAAGGAGTTTCACCAGCTGAAATGGCAGGAGCTTATGCAGCAATTGCCAATAATGGTGTATATAAAACACCAACATTTTATACAAAAGTAACAGATAGTAAAGATAATGTAATTTATGAACCAAAACAAGAAGAAAATAAAGTTATGAGCGAGCAAAATGCTTATATAGAAAAAAATATATTAACACAACCAGTTATAGGTGGAGAAGGAACAGCAAAATACTGTGCAATAAAAGGTATGGATGTAGCTGCAAAAACAGGAACAACTAATGATGATTATGATAGATGGCTTTCTGGCTTTACACCATATTATACAGCAATTTGTTGGTATGGATATGTTCAAAACTCAGAAGTACATTATTCAGGAAATCCAGCTGGAAAGTTATGGGCAGCAGTAATGACAGAAATTCATAAAGATTTAGAAAATGCAAAATTTGAAGAACCAGATGGTATAATAAAGCAGGCTGTATGCAAAATGTCAGGAAAACTTGCCTCAGATGCTTGTGGAGGAAATGTTTATACAGAACTATTTACATCATCTAGTGTACCAACAGAAGCTTGTACAGGGCATACTGGAGCAAGAGTATGTGCTGAGTCAGGATTACTTGCAACAGATACATGTCCAAATGTAATTTATTCATCATCATTACCAGAAAAAGAAATAGATACTGTATGGACATCGCAACATAGTGTTTCAGGAAGAGGAACTCCATCAGGAGTATGTACAATACATCAAAGTATTGCTGGATATGTAACACCAGAAGATCAAGCTGCATTTCAAGCTGCAACAGATGCAGCTGCGGCTGGAGCAGATGCTGCGGCACAAGCAGCAGCGGCAGAAGAAGCTAGAAAAAAAGCAGAACAAGAAGCATTAAAGCAGCAACAACAGCAACAGCAGCCAAAACCTCCAGCTACAACAACACCTGATACAGGAACAACACCTGATTCAGGTGGAAATGGTGGCAATAATGGAGGTGCTTCACCAGAAGGTGGATCATCGACAGGAGATAATAATGGAGGAAATCCAGGAACAGGAGATTCCACTTCTACACCTGGAGGAGATACCCATTAGTATAGAATAAAAAAAGCATTATGAAAATTGCAAAATATATTGGGCGGAGAAAATCCGCCCAAAAATTAGTATAAGGAGAATAAACATGAGTATAAAACTTTATAATACACTAACGAGAAAAAAGGAAGAATTTATTCCAATAAAAAAGAATGAAGTAAGAATGTATTCATGTGGACCTACTGTATATTATTTTGCTCATATTGGAAATTTAAGAGCATATTTGTTTATGGATAATTTAAGAAGAGTTTTGAAGTATAATGGTTATAAATTAAAACACGTAATGAATATAACAGATGTAGGTCATTTAGTATCAGATGCCGATGAAGGTGAAGATAAAATGCTTAAGGCAGCCAAAAGAGAAAATAAGAATCCATATGAAATAGCAGAGTTTTATATGAATGCATTCTTAAAAGATATAGATTCTTTGAATATAGATAGACCGGAAATAATAGCTAGAGCAACAGAACATATAGATGTTATGGAAAAATATGTACAAAAAATTATAAAAAATGGATATACATATCAAACCGAAGATACAATATATTTTGATACATCCAAATTAGATAAGTATGGAGTGTTATCAAATAGAAATGTAGAAGAACAAAAAGCAGGCGCCAGAGTACAATTTGATAAAAATAAAAAAAATATATCAGATTTTGCATTATGGATAAAGGCTCCTGAAAATCATATAATGAAATGGGAGTCTTTCTTTGGAAAATCATATCCAGGATGGCATTTAGAATGTTCAGCGATGGGATACAAATATTTGGGAGAAAATTTTGATATCCATACAGGTGGAGTTGACCATATTCCAATTCATCATGAAAATGAAATAGCACAAAGCAAAGGATTTTCTGGAAAATTGCCAGCAAACTTTTGGATGCATGTAGAATTTTTACAAATTAATGGTGGCAAAATGTCTAAAAGTCTAAATAATTTATATACATTAAGAGATTTAGAAGAAAAAGGATATGAACCTTTAGTATATAGAATGTTTAATTATACATCTAATTATAGAGCACAAATAAATTTTACTTTTGAAGCAATGGAAGCAGCAAAAACAGCATTAAATAGATTAAGAGAAGGATATTTAAAACATAGTGAAGGCACAGAAGAAGTATCAGATGACGAGATACAAGAATATGAAAATAAATTCTTAGAAGCTATAAATGATGATTTAAATATGCCAGTAGCTATGAGTGTTATTTGGGAAATATTAAAAAATCCTAAAAAATCAAAAAAGCTACAAAAACTTCTTTTAAAATTTGATGAAGTTTTAGGATTAAATTTAAAAGAATATAAAAAAGAAGAAAATAGTATAAAATTACCAGAAGAAATACAAAAATTGGTAGACCAAAGAAATGAAGCAAGAACAAATAAAAATTGGAATGAATCAGATAGAATTAGAGATATACTAATAGAAAAAGGATATTTGGTAAAAGATAGTAAAGAAGGAACAATTGTAGAAAAAGCATAAATTTATTTATTTGGAGGATAGCAGTGAGATTATTAGAAGAAAAAGATAAAGAAAATTATAAGAAGTTTTTAGAGTCACATGAAAGATGTAATTTTCAACAATCTTTAGAATGGGGAAATGTTAAGACTAGTTGGAAAAAAGAAGTTATATTATCAGAAGATGATAAAGGAAATATTAGAGGAAGCCTTTGTGTATGGATACGTAAAATACCTATATTTGGAAATTTAATGTATTCTGCAAGAGGACCAGTTTGCAATTTGTATAATGAAGATATAATAGCAGATTTAGCTAAAGGAGCAAATGAACTTGCAAAAAAATATAAAGCATTTGTGCTTAGAGTCGAACCAGATGTTTTAAAAATAGATGAAAAATTTAGAGACATAATATCTAAAAATGGATTTAAAATAAAAGATGATAGTAAAGATTTTAAAGACGAAATTCAACCAAGATTTGTATTTAGACTTGATATAAAAGGGAAAAATGAAGAAGAAATTTTTGGAGCATTTCATCAGAAAACTAGATACAATATTCGATTAGCAACTAAGAAAGGTGTTACAATAAAAGAGGGATCTAAAGAAGATTTAAAAGATTTCCATAATATAATGGTAGAAACAGGAGAAAGGGATAATTTTATAATAAGGTCATTATCTTATTTTGAAAAAATGTATGATGAATTAGCACCAAATCATATGAAACTTTTAATGGCTTATCATGAAAATGAACCAATAGCAGGAATTATACCTATTATGTATGGAAACAAAGTATGGTATTTATATGGTGCTAGTAGCAATAAACATAGAAATCTTATGCCAAATTATTTATTACAATGGACAATGATACAAGAAGCAATAAAAAGAGGTTGTGACATGTATGACTTTAGAGGTGTTTCAGGAGTAGTAGATGAATCGCATCCACAATATGGGTTATATCGTTTTAAAAAAGGTTTTAATGCTGAATTTACAGAATTTATAGGAGAAATTTATATTCCGTATAAACCATTAGTATACAAATTATATAAAATAGCTGAAAAAACATTTAGGAGCTTAAGGACATTAAAAAAGAAAATTACATCTAAAAAATAGTATAATTTTGGATATGAGGAATAAAAATAAATGAAAAAGCTAGAAATAAATAAAAATGATTTAAAAAACAATATAGAAATTATAAAAAATATTGATGATAATATAAAAATAATAGCTGTTGTAAAAGCTAATGGTATGGGACTTGGATTAGTAGAATATTCAAAAACATTACTTGAAAATGGTATTGAAAGCCTTGCAGTAGCAAATGTAGAAGAAGCTATTAGTTTAAGAAAATCTCAAATAGAAGCAGAAATTTTAATGTTATCACCAATAATTTTAAAAAAAGATTTGCAATTATTGATTGAAAATGATATAACTTTAACGATTTCTACTATTGAAGATTATAATCTAATTAAAGAAATTTTAAAAGAAAATAAAGATATACAAATAAAAGCACATATAAAAATAGATACAGGTTTTGGTAGGTATGGTTTTTTATATAATGATATTGAAAATATTTTAAGAGTTTTTGAATGCGATGATAGAGTTCAAATAATTGGAACATATACACATTTTTCAAAACCTGATGATAAAAAGTGGACAACTATTCAATTTAATAGATTTATGAATACAATAAATAAAATAAAAGAATATAATTATAATGTAGGAATATTACATT
>CATJZH010000185.1 GCA_949746285.1 uncultured Clostridia bacterium | reverse complement strand
TATTGGAATAATTTTGTTAAAAATCATGATATATTAAATATAAACGAAAAAAGTTTGGATGAAAAAATAAAAAAGATTTATAATAGAAGTATTTTATTATTTCCGTTATTGATAAATGAAAAAACGGGAGGAATTTCTGCAGGAATAGAAGTTGATGAAAATAAAACAAAATGTGGTAGATATTCATATTGCTGGCCAAGAGATGCTGCTTTTATTACAGAAGCTTTTGATATTATTAGTATGAAAGAATATTCAGAAAAATTTTATTCAGAATTTTGTAAAAATACACAATATGAAAATGGAATGTGGGAACAACGTTTTTATACAGATGGAAATTTAGCACCTTCTTGGGGGTATCAAATTGATGAAACAGCTAGTGTAGTATTTGGTGCTTATTCTCATTATGAATTTACAAAAGATAAACAGTTTTTAAAAGACAATTTACAAATGTTTGAAAGAGCAATTATGTTTTTAGAAAAATACATAGATGATATATTGGAAGACATAAATCAGATGGGAAAAAGCTATGATTTATGGGAAGAATTTGAAGGAATATCTTTATATTCTGTATCAGCAATATATGGAGCTTTTAATTCTATGATAAAAATATATAATGAGATAAGAGAAGATTATGGAGAAAATGTAGAACATATAAATAACAAAATAGAAAAGTTAAAAACAAAATCAGAAGCAATAAAGGAATATTGCGCTCAAACTTTTTATGATACAAATAGAAATTCATATGTTAGAAACACAGAAGATAGAAGAATCGATATGAGCATTTTAGGAACTCTTATTCCATTTGATATGTTTGAAACAGATGATATAAAAATAAAGAACACTATAGAACAAATAAATAGTACATTAAAGACATACACAGGTGGTTATGTTAGATATGAAAATGATGGTTATATGGGAGGAAAAAATCCTTGGCCTATTGTAACTTTATGGATGGCGTGGTATTATTTAGAAATAGGTAATAGAGAAAAAGCTTGGGAATTATTTACATTTGTTACAAATTCAGCCTCAAAGCATGGTCTTTTAGGAGAACAAATAGATAATGAAACAATGCAGCCATGTTGGGTAATAGGGCTTACATGGTCTCATGCAATGTATATAATTACCTTAAAAAAGTTAATGAATGTCCTTTAGGGGACGTTTGTTAATGGACATTTTTGTCCATTGGGGGACGCTAGTTTTTGGACAAAAATGTCCAAAAAAATACGTATGTTTAATTAGGGGCACTAATTTATGCTAAAAGAAAGGAGAGCAAAAGTGCCTAGACATTTTAGATTACTTAGTAAAACAAATATATATCATGTAATGCTACGTGGTATCAATAAAGAAAGAATATTTTTCGATGATATTGATAGAAAAAAATTCTTAAAAACATTAAAAAATTCAAAAGAAAAATATAATTATACAATTTATGCATATTGCCTTATGGATAATCATATCCATTTAATTATTGATGACTATGATAATAAAATTCCAAATATAATAAAAAGTATTGGAATTAGTTATGCTTTATATTTTAATAAAAAATACGATAGAGTTGGACACTTATTTCAAAATAGATATAATAGTAAATGTGTAGAAAGTCAGCAATATTTTTTAAATGTTATTAGATATGTACATAGAAATCCAGAAAATGCAAAAAAATGCTTGACAGAAGATTACAAATGGAGTAGTTTTAAAGAGTATTTTGAAAATTCAGAATTGATAAATTGCGAAAAAGTTTTAAATTTGTTTGATAAAGAATTATTTATTTCAAGAAAAAAGTTCAAAGAATTCAATTTAACTTGTGTTGAAAATTATATAGACAAATTAGAATATGAATTTATAAATAAATTTACCGATATTGAAGCAACTGAAATTATAAAAAAGGAATTAGATATATTAGATTTAGAAGAAATTTGTAAATTTAATGTAGAAATAAGAAATAAATATATAAAATCAATAAAAAAGTTAAATGGAATTTCCAAAAGTCAAATTTCCAGAATATTAAATATAAATAGAAAAATTATAGAAAGAGCATAAAATTTTAGATATTAAACATACGTATAAAAGTGGACGAAAATGTCCAAAGACAAACGTCCCTAATTGGACAAAAATGTCCGTTAACAAACGTCCCCAAATGGACATAGAAAGGAAAGAGAATGGCAAAAAAAACGAGTACAGTTTTTGTATGTAATAGCTGTGGATATGATTCTCCTAAATGGCTTGGAAAATGTCCATCATGTGGAGAATGGAATTCTTTTGTTGAAGAAAAAGCTATTACAGGTGGAAAGATATCTTCTAAAGATAAAAACAAACTTAAAAGTGAAGTTATTAAATTAGATGAGGTTGTAAAAAAAGAAACTTTTAGAATAAAAACTGATGTTGGAGAATTAGATAGAGTTTTAGGTGGAGGATTTGTTACAGGTTCTCTTACTTTACTTGGAGGTGAGCCAGGTATAGGGAAATCTACTTTAATTCTTCAAATATGTAATAATGTTAAAGTTGATGGAAAAATATTATATGTTTCAGGTGAAGAGTCAGCTGAGCAAATAAAAAGTAGAGCTGATAGGCTAGGAATAAAAAATGAAAATTTATTATTTTTAGCTGAGACAGATATAGATAATGTTGAAGTAGCTCTTGTAAACTCTGGTGCTAAGTTTGTTATAATTGATTCTGTGCAAACAATGTATTCTGATGAAATTACATCAGTTGCTGGAAGTGTAAGTCAGGTAAGAGAAATTACTGCACGAATTATGAAAATGTGTAAACAGTCTGGAATAACTACAATAATAATTGGACATGTTACTAAAGATGGAAATATAGCAGGACCAAGAGTGCTAGAACATATGGTAGATACTGTGCTATATTTAGAAGGTGAAAGATATTTTTCTTATAGAATTTTAAGAGGTGTTAAAAATAGATTTGGTTCAACTAATGAAATTGGAATGTTTGAAATGCAAAATGAAGGATTAGTTGAAATTACAAATCCATCACAACTTTTAATTTCAGAAAGAGATGGGAATCCAGCAGGATCCGCAATTGTAGTAAGTATTGAAGGAACTAGACCATTAGTTTTGGAATTGCAAGCATTATCGACACCAACTGTATTTGGTATGCCTAGAAGAAATGCAAGTGGAATAGACTATAATAGATTAACATTACTTATGGCAGTTTTAGAAAAAAGGGCTGGTATGAATCTTAGTTCACAAGATGTATATATAAATTTAGTAGGTGGAATTAAAATAAACGAGCCTGCATTAGATCTAGGAATTATTTTAGCAGCAGCATCTAGTTTTAAAAATATTAGTATAAAAGAAGATGTAGTTTTGATAGGTGAAGTTGGTTTAACAGGAGAAGTTAGAAGTGTTAATATGATAGAAAAACGTATAAAAGAAGCAGAAAAATTAGGATATAAAACTTGTATAATTCCAGAAAGTAATAAAAAACTATTGAAAGAAAAATTTAAATTAGATATAATAGGTGCGAAGAATATTATTGATGCTATGAAATATTTAGGATTAAAATAATATTATTAAACATATGATTAAGGGAGGAAAAAATGAGTAAAAAAATACAATTTGTAGTATGGACTATTATTGCAATAATAGCAGTTTTAATAATAGGAGTGGTTGCATATAATGCAATAAATAAAATGTTTGGAGAAGTAAATCATCCAGAAGCAACTTTTGAAATTGAAAATTATGGAACTGTAAAAATGGAATTATATCCAGAATATGCACCAAATACAGTTGCCAATTTTATAAAATTAATAGAAGCAGGATATTATAATAGTAAAGTAATATATGGAAAAGATGATATATGCTTATATGTAGGAAGAAATGCAGGTGGAGAAATAGACAAGCCAAAATTAAGTTTAATATCAAGTGATATAGAAGTTGATTCAGAAGGAGATTATGAATATTCAATAAAAGGTGAATTTGTTGCAAATGATTTTGAACAAAATACTTTAAGACATGAAAAAGGTATAATATCACTAATAAGAGATGATTATACACAATATATATCAAGTTTAACAGAACAAAGTTATAATTCAGGAAATTCTCAAATAGGTATAATGATGAGTGATGATGCAAGAAACTTAAATGGAGCTTATACAGCTTTTGGTAAAATAACAGAAGGTTTGGAAATTTTAGAAAAAATTTATAATGAAGCAGAAATGAAACCAGCTGAAGAAAATGCAGAGAGCCAAGGTTCACCATCAGAACCAGCAGATGATATAAATCAATTTGCTACTTATCCAGTAATAACATCAGCTAGTGTTGATACACACGGACAAGATTTAGGAATGCCAGAAACTATGGAAGCATTTAATTATGAAGAATATATGCAAAATTTAATGAGCCAATATGCTAATCAATAATGTGATTTTTAAAGACATCTTACAAAAGGTGTCTTTTTGTTATAATTTATTAATTTATTTTATAATTTGGAAAATACTATAACAAAAAAAGATACATATTTAACCTAAAAGCCTTGACAAACTAGAAAAAATAGTGTAAAGTATATTAGCATTACAAATTTAATATGTGTTGTATGTGCAAAAGAGTGTACAGTAGTGATGGCAGAAAATATAGTAGGAAGTGAAAAGTAATGGAAAAAAATGTACAAATAGGTATTCTATTAGATATATATGGAAAACTATTAACAGAAAAACAAAGGCAGCTTTTAGAAGACTACTATAATAATGATTTATCTTTATCAGAAATAGCAGAAAATGAAAATATAACAAGGCAAGCTGTTAGAGATAATCTAAAAAAAGGTGAAAATAATCTTTTTGAATACGAAGAAAAATTAGAAATAATGAAAAAAAATAAAATAAAAGAAGAAACAGTAAAAGAAATAGAAAATGAAATTTGTAAAGTAGAAAAAAAAGAAATATCAAGTATACAAAAAAATATAAAAAAAATAAAAGACAAGTTAAATTTATTATAGGAATAAATAGGAGGATAAAATGGCATTTGACGGTTTATCAGCTAGACTACAGGAAATAACTAGAAAATTAAAAGGAAAAGCCAGAATAACTGAAGACGATTTGAAAGAAGTGCTAAGAGAAGTAAAGCTTGCATTACTTGAGGCAGATGTTAACTATAAAATAGTTAAAGACTTTGTAAAAGTAATAGAAGAAAAAGCATTAGGTCAAGATGTTTTAAAATCGCTTACGCCTGGACAACAAGTAGTAAAAATAGTTAAAGATGAACTAATAGCTTTGCTTGGAGGAGAAGAAAGCAGAATAAACTTTACTCCAAATCCACCAACAATAATAATGTTAGTAGGACTTCAAGGTTCTGGAAAAACAACAACAGCAGGAAAATTAGCCAACATAATTAGAAAACAAGGCAAAAAACCATTATTAGTAGCATGTGATGTTTATAGACCAGCAGCTATAAAGCAATTACAAGTAGTTGGAAAACAATTAGATATTCCTGTTTATACAAATGAAACAACAAAAGATGTTAATGTAATAGCAAAACAAGCATTATCAGTTGCAATTTCAAAATTGAATGATGTAATTATAATAGATACAGCAGGACGTCTTCAGATAGATGAAGAGTTAATGCAAGAATTGAAAGATTTAAAAATAAATGTAAAGCCACATGAAATTTTATTAGTAGTAGATTCAATGACAGGTCAAGATGCAGTGAATATTGCAGATACATTTAATCAAGAGCTTGGAATTGATGGAATAGTACTTACAAAATTAGATGGTGATACAAGAGGTGGTGCAGCATTATCAGTAAAGAAAATAACAGGAAGACCAATAAAATTTGCTGCAACAGGTGAAAAATTAAGTGATATAGAAGTATTTCACCCAGAAAGAATGGCATCAAGAATTTTAGGAATGGGAGATGTACTTTCTATTATAGAAAAAGCAGAAGAAACATTTGACTTAGAAGAAGCTACAAAATTAGAAAAAAAATTGAAAAAGCAAAGTTTTGATTTAGATGATTATTTAGCTCAACTAAGGCAAATGAGAAAAATGGGATCTTTTTCATCAATATTAAAACTTATACCAGGAATGAATAAACTTAAAGATGTTCAAGTTGATGAAAAAGAATTTGTAAGAATAGAAGCAATAATTTGTTCAATGACAAAAGAAGAAAGAAGAAATCCCAAATTATTAAATGGCAGTAGAAGAATTAGAATTGCAAAAGGTAGTGGAACAACAGTTGAACAAATAAATAAATTCATGAAATCTTTTGAATTAACACAAAAAATGATGAAAGATATGACATCAAATAAAGGTATGATGAAAAAGTTAATGAAAAATATGAATATGGATGACTTAAAAGATTTTTCAAATTTTAATTAGTTATTAAATTTTTTAATTCTAAAAAACTTAAAATTTAAGTTAAAAAAAGAATTAAATATAATTTTATATAAACAAAAATTATTCAGGGGGTGAATTTATAATGGTAAAAATAAGATTACAAAGAGTTGGAAAGAAAAAAGCTCCTTTCTACCATGTAGTAGTAGCTGATTCTAGATCTCCAAGAGATGGTAAAATTGTTGAAAAAATAGGAACATATGATCCTATGACAAATCC
>CATJZH010000184.1 GCA_949746285.1 uncultured Clostridia bacterium | reverse complement strand
TAAATCATTTACTTTTGTATAATAAAGATTTATTACATTTTCTCCTGCCTCTATTGTTATGCTTTCTTTATCACTGCTGTCATATTTGTATCCAGCAATTTCAATTACTTCTTCTGCTGCTTTTATCTCTGTTCCATATGTTTGGTTTTCTTCTACTTTTGCTTCTTTTATTTCTGCATTTGTTCCTTTTTCTAAGTAATTTACTCTATAACTTAAATCATTTACTTTTGTATAATAAAGATTTATTACATTTTCTCCTGACTCTATTGTTATGCTTTCTTTATCACTACTATCATAGTTATATCCAGCAATTTCAATTATCTCATCACTAACTAATATCTCTGTTTCAAACACTTGATTTTTCTCTACTTTAGAGTCTTGTATTACTGTATCTGTTTCTTTTTCTAGATAATTTACTATATAACTTAAATCACTTCGCCTTGTATAATAAAGATTTATTATGTTCTCTTCTGTTGTTATTTCAATACTTTCTTTATCACTGCTATCATAAATATACCCATCTATTTCAATTATCTCATCCTCAGCTAATACTTCTGTTTCAAATACTTGATCTTCCTCCAATTTTTGCTCATATAATACTCTATTGTCTGTATCATCTTCTGGAGTTTCATCTTTTTCTAAATAATTTACTATGTAGCTTAGATCATTTCGTTTTGTATAATATATATTTATTACATTTTCTTCATCATTTTCTGATATAGTTATTGATTCCATATCTATAGAATCATACTTGTACCCCTCTATATCTATGACCTCTTCATTTCCAGTTATTATAGTTCCAACATCAGCTTTTCCTTTTTTCTTATCCTTTATTACTTCATCTGTTTCTTTTTCCAAGTAGTTTACTGTAAAACTTGGCTTAGTAGATTTATTTGTAATATTTAATATCGCAGAATCTTCTTTAGTAATTGTAAATTCTGTTTCAGGATTCTCTGGTAATTTATATCCTTCAGGTGCCTCTGTTTCTGTTGCCACATATGTTCCTGGGGCAAGTTCGGTTTTTATTTGTCCATTTTCATCTGTTTCATAGTTATATACATCTGAGTTTACATATTTTAAATAATCTTTTCCATTTATTGTTACATTATTTATTATAAATTTACCAATTCCGTTTCCTTCATCTTCCCAATAATATCCTAAATATAAATAATATACTTTTCCTCCACTTAATGTTGCTGAATAGTCTCTATCTGATATATTTCCTGTATTGTCTATACTTATAATTCTTCTAGCATATTCTGCTTTGTATTTTTCTTTATATTCAGTTTCATCAAAATCATATCCTATTGGAGTTGCTAATTTATCTGTTATTGTTGCATATGCATAACTTACATAACTACGAACATTGGTTACCCTTGCATTTACTTTTATTGTAGCTGATGATACATTAGTTAAATCTATTTTTACATAACTACCTCTTGTTTTTCCATTTCCTCCTTTTGCTACATATTTTCCATTTTCCAATGCAAAACCATATAGCCCAGTTACATCTTTAATAGGCTCTGTTACAATTTCTGGCTTGAAACCTTTTTCTAAAATTGTAAATTTTGCACCTTGTAATGGCACTTCATCTGTTTCGTCTATTTTATTTATTATTGCTTTACTATTTTCTTTATTTATAACATCTAATTCTGTCGTTTCTCCTCCTGTAATTGTGAAGTTTACTGGACCACTTAACTGATATCCAGTTGGTGCTTCTATTTCTGTTAACACATAATTTCCTCTTTCAAGAGTAGTTTCTATATTTCCTAATTCATCTGATGTATATTCTGCATAGTTATATTTTTCCAATAGTTTTCCATTAACTGTTATACTATTAATAGTAAACGTTCCTACACCTTTTTCTTCTGTCTCCCAATAATATCCTAAATATAAGTAATATAATTTTCCTCCTGAAACAGTCACAGAATAATTTGCACTATTAGCTGTATAATCTATATCTAAAAATCTATTTGCAAATTCTGCTCCATAAGATGCTTCATCAAAATCAATATCTGGTGTTTTCTCTTTATCTGTTATAGTTGCGTATCCTCTTCCATACCCACGTACATTTGACATTTTAGCATTTACAATTATTGGTATTCTGGTATTTTCTGGTACATTACTTAAATCTATCTTTATACAACCTCCAACATGTTTTGTATAATCGTATTTTGATATATCTGTTCTTATACCTGATGCTATATATTTTCCTCCTTCTTTTTCAAAAGAACTTCTTCCTATAACTGTTATCATTTCATGAGTTTTTATATTTCTGTTTATGCCCTCTTCTGAAATAATAAATTTTGCTCCAGAAAGCGGTGTTATTCCATCTCCTTTATATTTATGTACCAATAAGTTTCCATCTTTTATAGAGTTTTCAAATGTAACTTCTGTTTTCTCTTTATTATTAATTGTAAACTTTTTTTGACTTTCTGTTAATTGATATCCTGTTGGTGCTTCTATTTCTCTTACTATATAACTTCCAGGTAGCAGTTCTACATTTGCTTTTCCTTCATTATTCGTTACAAGTTCTAAATAATTATATTTTTGATGATCTATACCATTAATTGTTACATTGTTAATAGTAAATCTACCAACACCATTATCATTATTTAAAACATGATATCCAAAATGTAAATAATAAACTTTTCCTCCTTGTACACTTACATAATATGTACTATCGCCTACATTTCCTTCTAAGTCTACAAATCTGTCTGCATATTCAGCTCTATATACAATCTCATCAAATTCCCATTTTGGGTTAGTTTGTTTAGTAGTTAGAGTAACATATCCATATCCATCTCTACGTACATTTTCTAATCTTGCATTTACTCCTATTTTTACATTTGTTGTCTCTGCTACTTTACTTAAATCTATTTTTATATAACTTGTTGCAGTTTGATTATTTGCACCTGTAGCAACATATTTTCCGTTTTTCTTTTCAAATCCATATTTATATCCTTCATTTATTTCTATATCATGTACTCGTATTTTCGTATCAATATTTGAATCTGATATTAAAAATTTTGCTCCTTCTAATGGTTTTTCTGTATTTGCTTCTTTTTTGTTTAATTCTAGCTCACCAAATTCTTTTTGATAATTTACAAAATCTAATTCAGATATAGCTCCTTTAACAATGTTAAAATTCTTTGGACTTTCTGTTAATTTATACCCATTTGGTGATTCTATTTCTGTAGCTACATATCTACCTTCTTCCAAAGATGCAATTACTTTTCCATATTTGTCTGTTACATATTCTTTAAAATTATATTTAAAATAGTCATATCCATTAAGTGTTATACTATTTATTACAAACTTCCCTACTCCTTTATACTCATTTTCAAAGTGTAATCCTAAATGCAAGTAATATACTCTTCCTCCTGGTATTTCGAATTTATAATTAGCATTTTCTGTTGGTTCTTCTAAATATAAAGGCCACTCTACATATTCCGCTCCATACTTACTTTCATCTAAATCATATGTAGGAAATTTTTCTTGAGATGTTATTACTGCATATGCACATCCCCATCCACGTATACTTGTAAGTTTTGCATTTATATTTAATTTAGCATATTCTCTTTCTGGTAAGTTACTTAAGTCTATCTTTATGTAGCTATTTGCATTAATCTTACTTTCACGCGTTCCTCCTGTAAGCGTTGCAACTAATCTTCCATTATCTTCTTCAAAAATACCCGTAGTACTTGTACTATGCTTTATCTCTTCTGTTTTTATTTTTGTATTTATTCCATACTCTGATAATACGAATTTTGCTCCTTCTAATGGTGTTTCATCATCACCATCTTTTTTATTGACTATTAAATTCGCATCATTTTTATAATTTATAAAATCTAGTTCTGCTAACAAGTCTTTTTCAACTGTAATATTTTTAGTTTCTTTTGTTTGATAATATCCTTCTGGAGCTTTTGTTTCTTGTACAGAATAATCACCTGGATTTAATTCTATATTCAATTTTCCATCTGTATCTGTAGTTCCTCTATATACTAAATAGTCTCTATAATCTCTATAGCTTACTTCTATTTTGTTAACATGAAATTCTGCATTACCTTTATTATATTCATGTAAGTAACATCCTAAATGTAAATAATATACTCTTCCTCCTTCTAAATATACAGAGTAGTTTGTTGCCTTTACAGTTCCTTCTATATCTATAAATCTGTCTACATACTCTGCTCCGTATGCCGCTTCATCAAATTCATATGCTGGTGTATCTTGTTTAGTTGTTACTGTTACATATCCAGAAGCATAGTCTTCTTGGCTTATTATATCTGCGTTTACTGTTAATAGAGCACTTTCTGAAGTTTTCATCTTACTTAAATCAATTTTTACATAACTGTTTGCTACACGTCTAGCTCCTTCCTTATTGTTTGAAACATATTTTCCATCTTTTTCTTCAAAATAATATGTTCCGGAATTTACCATTTCCTCAGTTACAATATTTTTATTTATTCCAGATTTAGTTACTTCAAACTCTGCTCCATCTAATGGTGTTTCTTCATCTTCATCGTATTTATTTATAACTAGTGCTCCACCTTTATATCCTTTTTTATAATTTATAAAATCTAGACTAGCAGATTCTGTTTTTGTAATAGTAAAATTTGATTTAACATTTTCAGACAATTGATATCCATTTGGTGCCATTGTTTCTAATGCTGCATATTCTCCTTCTGGTAATAATGCATTTATTTTTCCATTTTCATCTGTAACATATTCTTTATAGTTTTTATAATCTTTTCCATCTATTTTTATACTATTTATTGTAAATGTATCTGCTGTTTTTTCTGACTGAATAAATCCAAAATGTAAATAATATATTTTCTTTCCTTCTAATTGTATACTATAATCTTTTGCTTTTTGTCTTCCTGTTATGCATAGGAATTGTTCTCCTTCTCCTTCATTTGTAGCAATTCTACTTTCTGTTATTGTTGCATAACCAAAATCGCAATCTAATTCTGAAAATATTTCCGCATTTACTGTTATTGTTGCTCTAGTTACTTTAGTTAGATCTATTTTTATATAACTATTTGCATTTTTTCTAACTCCGACATTATTTGAAACATATTTTCCGTTTCTTTCTTCAAAATAATATGAGCCATTATTTTTGAAATCTTCTACTTTTATATCAGTATTTACACCTGATTCTGAAATCATAAACTTAGCACCTTCAAGTGGAGTTTCACCATCTTCTGCATAATTATTTATTACAACACCTTGCTGTTTTTTGTTTTGAATATTTACTTCTGTAGTTTCATCTCCTTGTACACTAAATTCCACTGGACTTTCTAATATTTTATACCCGTCTGGTGCCTCTATTTCTTCTACAATATATTCTCCTTCATCTAATTTTAAATTTATCTTTCCATTTTCATCCGTTGTATATATATTCTTTCCTATATACTCAACATCATTTACTTTTATACTGTTAATAGTGAAACTATCTCTTAATGCTCCTTCACCATATTTTACATAGCCTAAATGTAAATAATAAATATCTCCACCAATTAATTCTTTTGTATAATCTCCCAAGTATTTATCTCCTGTTTTAGATATAAATTCTTCATTCATTGTTGGTTTATCTGGATTAAATACTGGAGCATTTTTACTTTTGGTTATTGTTGCGTAACCAAAGTCTTCTCCTTCTACAGATGATATTTCTGCATTTACCTTTACTGTTGCCTTATCTACAGCTCTTAAATCTAGTTTTATGTAACTGCTTGCTGTTGTATTTATTAAGTAATTATTATTTGGAACATATTTTCCATTAATTTCTTCAAAATAATATTTTCCATTTGGCTGTAATATTGTATTTTTATCATTATTCTTATTTTTAATTAATAATTTAGTACCTGAAAGTGGTGTAATTCCATCTTCATCATATTTTGTTATTACTACATCTCTTTTTTTACTATTTGGAATATCTAAATTTAAAGTTTCTATACTTTTTGTAATTGAAAAATCCACTGGACTATCTGGTATTTGATAGCCTTCTATCCCTTTTAATTCTTCTGCTATATATTCTCCTTCACCTAAAGAACAATATATTTTTCCTTCCTCATCTGTTGTATATTCTGAATATATATATTGTAAGTAATCTTTATCATTTATTTTTATACTATTTATAGCAAATTTATCTAAAGTGGTTTTATCTCCTTCATAATAATAACCAAAATGTAAGTAATATTCTTTACCTCCACTTAATTCTATAGAATAATCTTTTGCTTTCACAGTTTCTTCTATAAATACAAGTGTTTTGGCATATCCATTATAAGCTTCTCCATCAATATCCCATATTTCTGGAGTAGCAACTTTATCTGTTACTATTACAGCACCGCAGCCATATCCTACTTTACTAAATATTTCTGCATTTACCTTTAATGTAGCTTTTTCAGCATCTGTTAAATCTATTTTTATATAACTATTTGCATATGTTGCATCTTTACCTGTATTATTTGGAACATATTTTCCACCTATTTCATCAAAATAATATCTTCCATTTTCTTTTATTTCTTCTGTTCTTATTGGTGTATTTTTAGAAATTCTAAATTTAACTCCTTGTAATTTTGTACTGTCATCTACATCATATTTATTTATAACTACATCTCTTTTTAATTCTATTGAAATCCTTGATGGTCCACTCTCATTTCCAGCACCATCAACTGCTTTTATGTGTATATATTTTCCTTCTGTCTCATCTAATATTAATGTTTCATCTTCTGTATATCTAGCATCTTTTATATCAAAGTCTGAATTATTACTATGATTATTAACAATATAATAATATCCTTTTACCCCAGTTGTAACAGTTTCTTCACATATATTAGATTTTTCCAAACGTTTAGTATAATCTGATTTATCGTATGCTTCTATATAATAAGAATATGTGCTTCCAACATCTTGGGATTTAAAAGATACTTTAGCTTTAATATTATCACTATCTTCTGTTTCTTCTACATTTATTATAGGTGTTTCTGGTGATTTTAAATCTTGTGCAGAATAGTCTGTACTTGCAGTTGCACCAGTTACTTGTTTTAAAT
>CATJZH010000183.1 GCA_949746285.1 uncultured Clostridia bacterium | reverse complement strand
TTGGGGGGGAAAAGGGGGGGGGGTTTTTTTTTGAAAAAAAACCCCCAAAAAACAAAAAAAAAACCAAAAAACCCCAAACAAAACAGAAGAAGTTATTTCAAATACTACTGAAGAGGAAAAATTTGATTATGGAAAATTTAATATTATAAAATTATTTCATACAGAAACAGGAACAGTAGAAGAATTGGATTTAGACACATATTTATATGGAGTGGTTTCAAGTGAAATGCCAGCAAGTTTTGAAATGGAAGCTTTAAAAGCTCAAGCAACTGTTGCGAGAACTTATACTGTTTATCAAATAAAAAATGGTGGAAAACATGAAAATGCAGATTTGTGTGATAGTGCATTATGTTGTCAAGCTTGGATAACTAAAGAAAATAGAATGTCAAGATGGGAAGAAAATGTTAGGGAAGAATACTGGAATAAAATAATTAAAGCTGTAAATGAAACAAAAGGCAAATTTATTTTATATAATGGAGAACCTATAAATGCATTATTTCATAGTAATAGTGGAGGAACAACAGAACTTGCATTAAATGTATGGGGAGGTAATTTTCCATATTTCCAAACAGTAGAAACATCAGGAGAAGATGCTTATAGCTCTTTTACATCTGGAGCTGAAGTTCCAAAAGATGAATTGGTAAAAATTATGTTAGAAAAATATCCTTCTTTTCAAATTGACTTTTCTAATCAAGAATGTATAAAAGTTATAGAACGAACTGATAGTGGTAGAGTAAAAAAAATAAAAATTGGAAATACTGAGATTAGTGGAACAGAAGCAAGAACTTTATTTAAATTAAAATCAGCAAAGTTTGATTTTGAAATGACTGAAAATAGTGTTAAATTTTCAGTTTTAGGATATGGACATGGAGTTGGCTTAAGTCAATGTGGAAGTGATGCTTTAGCAAAACAAGGAAAAAATTATGAAGAAATAATTAAATTTTATTATAAAGATGTGGAAATTAGTGAATAATCTTGTAAAAACTGCAAATACTAATACTAATTAATTACTTAAATGGAGGTTTTTATGGGAAGAAGAGAATATTATGAAGAACAAAAAATAAAAAGGATAGCTTCTATATTTAGTGTAACATTAGTATTGGCAGTAGTTATTTTCCTAACTGTTTTTGTTATGTACAATAAAAAATTAAAAGCAGAATCAAATAGCAATATGGAAAGTTTAGGAAAGTTAAATGAAATTGTTTCTAATGAAAATTTAACAGAAACTAGTTTTTCTACTGATAAAACAGTATCAAATACTGTAGAAAATACCGCAGGTGAAACTAATACAGCAAATACAACTAAATCACAAAATACAAAAAAATCAGTTGATAAAACAGCAGTAAATGCAAAAGTGGAAAATACAACAGCACAAAATACTAATTCTGTAACAGAAGAGAAAGTAGAAGAAAAGAAAGAATTAAGTTTTATGGCACCAGTTTCAGGAGAAATTATAAAAGATTTTGCAACAGATACTTTAATATATTCTAATACTTTAGAAGAATGGACAACTCATACAGGTATAGATATAAAAGCTGACAAAACAACAGTAGTTATGGCTGCAGAAGAAGGAACTGTTGAAAGTATAAAAAATGATCCAAGATATGGATTAACAATAACTATTTCACATAATGATGGTTTTAAAACAATTTATTCAAATCTTTTAACAACTGAGTTTGTATCAGAAGGAGATAAAGTTGAAAAAGGTGAAACAATAGCAACTGTTGGAGAGACTGCAAGTTTCGAAATTGCTGATGAATCACATTTGCATTTTGAGATGTATAAAGATGATGAAATTGTAAATCCAACAATTTATTTGAAATAGCAAAAGCCCCTGTGAAAGGGGCTTTTGATTTTAGGAGCTTATTGGTCAAAGTCATCGAGTCTTTCGACTAATAAGTCATGTAAATCCTCTAATAACTCACGTTGTGTACTATCAAGAAACTTTCTATGCCGATAGTCTGTAATACAACAATATATGACTCCTCCTATTCCAACTATAACTGGCGTAAAAAGAACAATAAGTAATAAACGCATAAAGCTACCTCCATTCTTAAGTTGGAAAGTGTGAAAACACACAATATTAATATAAAATAATATAAATATATTATTGTTAGTATTATATACTTTTTTATAGGTATAGTAAAGTTTTGCTTTTTTTACTATTTTATGATATAATAGCACTTACATTGTGCTATATTTATAGCATTTTTGTATATATACCACCTAGAGTTACATTATAGGGGGAGAAAACATTAAAAGATTATAGGAGGTAAAATTTATGATTACTGTAGGAGGAAGAATTTGCAAAAAATGTCTATTTAATTTAGGTACACACAATGGAATATTCCATTGTGATGAAGTTGTGGCTATTGCAATATTAAGATTGTCATTATCCTACCTCAAAAATCTACACGTGGTACGGTCAGAAGATATTGAAGTACTTAACAAGTGTAAGATTGTAATTGATATTGGTGGAGGAAGTTATGACCATCATGGAAAGAACTTCAAGAAGTGCAGAAGCACAGGTGAGGAGTATGCTAGTGCAGGTCTTGTATGGGAAAACTTTGCAGAAAAAGCTATCAGAACGGTTACAGGGAAAATAGGGGTGTATTTAGAAGATGATGAGGTAAAAAAGATTAAGGAAGAAATTGATACAGAATTTATTATTCCAATAGATCTTGAGGATAATGGAATAGAGTTTAGAAATCATGCTTTTAGCTTCATCACTCAATTACGTCCAACATGGATTGAGCATCAGAATTTTGATGAAGCTTTTATAAAAGCAGAAGCCCTTGCTTTTGATATGCTTAAAGCAATTATCAAAAGTAAGGCTGCAAATCTAAGAACAGCACCGTACTTTAATAAGAGTCTTAGCATACATGATGGAATTTTTGAATTGCCTGCTCAAACAATGAAATGGGAAGAGTATATTGTAAATCATAATTTGAGTAATAATTATGAAATAAAATTTGTAATTTTCCCATATCCGAGAGGTGGATGGGCGGCACAAAGTGTACCTCCGTCAATGGATGAAATTTTTAAGCAACTTGTGCCTTTCCCAGAAGAATGGGCAGGAGAAAACAAAGATACTTTGCCTGAAATCTCTGGTGTAAAGGAAGCGATTTTATGCCACAAGGATAGATTTTTTGCAAGAGCACAGAGTAAAGCGGCTATCATCCAGATGTGTAAAATTGCTATGGGACTGTTCTAACTTGAATAATCATAATCAAAGCGAAAACAAGAGTGAGAAATTTGCACTCTTGTTTTCGTATTTTAAATAAAATATTGTAAAAATTTATTTAAATTATTTTACTTGTCTTTTTGAAAAGGCTAATGCATAATAGCAAAAGCCTGAGTAATTAAGTAATACTAACTCTTATTTTTATGAAAAAAGAGATTATGCGGGCACATAATCTCGGTACAAGTTGAATTTACTCATTCGAACTTATAAGTTACTTATATTGTAACATGTGTTTTTAATATATGCAAGCTCTTTTAATTTTCACAAAATATAAAATCCCAATATTTTATATTGAAAAAAAAATTATGATATGTTATAAATATATATAGATTAAAAAACAGAAAAGAGGAACTAAATATGGATAAAAGAAAATTAATTACAAAAATAATAGCAGGATTAGCATTAGCATTAATGTTATTTTCAGTTTTTGGAACACTATTATTCTATTTAATAGCACGTTAAAATAGATATAGATGGGAGAAAAAGATGATAGGTCAAACTTTAGAAAGTTTCTACAAAACGCAAATACTTAAAAATATAAATACAAGTCCATTAAGTTTAATAACAACTATTTTAGATTTAGTAATTGTTGTATTTTTAATATATAAAGCGTTTAAAATGTTAAAAGAAACGAGAGCTTGGCAACTTCTAAAAGGTATAGCAGTTCTAATAGCAATAACATTTATAAGTGGATATTTAAAACTAACTATATTAAATTATATTTTAACATCAGTAATGTCCTATGGAGTAATAATGCTTATTATAGTATTTCAACCAGAACTTAGAAGAGCATTAGAACAATTAGGTACAACAAATAGATTTAGTAGATTTTTAGGAATTGACCAAGACTTAAATGCAAAGAAAAAAGAGAATATTTATAAAATAGCTATAGCAGCAGTTGAACTAGCAAAAGAAAAAAAAGGTGCACTAATGGTTATAGAAAGAGAAATAAAAATACAAGATATTATAGGAACAGGAATAATAATGAATTCAGAAATTTCTCCGCAATTGTTAGTAAATATATTTGAACCCAAAACACCATTACATGACGGAGCTGTAATTATTAGTGATAATAAAATAGCTGCGGCATCTTGTATGCTTCCACTTGCTGATGATAAAGATATAGCAAGAGAACTTGGAACAAGACATAGAGCTGCAATTGGAATTTCAAAAGAATCAGATGCAGTGGTAGTTGTTGTTTCAGAAGAAACTGGGAAAATGTCAATAGCTAAAGATGGAACACTAATTGCTGATGTAAGAGAAGATGTCTTAAAGAAAATCTTAATTAAAAATTTAATTACAGAACCAATACATACTTCTAGAAATAGAAAAGTTAATAAAAAAGAGAATAAATAGGAATATTGTATATGAGAAACATAATAGCTAAGAGCCTTGATACTGTACACACACACACACACACTTATAAATTTAAAAGAAGAAAAAAGAGTAGTTAAAACAAACTACTCTAAAAATAGTTAAATAGACTTTTACTTAAATTAGATTAAGTAAAAGCCTATTTTTATTATATAAATGGAGGCACATATGAATAAAAAAGAAAAAACATTAGAAAAAATAAAAATTCTTTTACTAATAGTAATTGTAATTCTTTTATTATTAAATTTTATGCAAAAAAATGGAATTATAGATAATATTCAAAATACGAGTAGAAAACTATTAAATAATGGAGAGACAATATTAGAAGATGGTGGAGTAGCAAAAACAGTAAATGCATCAAATTGGGATACAAATAAGGTAACAGTTACCAGAGATGCAGATGGAAAAGAAGTACCAGTACCAAAAGGATATGTAGGTTCAAATGTTGCAGGAGAGAATAAAATAAATGAAGGATATGTAATATATGAAGGAACGGCAACAGTAGATTCTTCAAATGTAGCTAGTGCTAGGACCTCAAGAAATCAATGGGTTTGGATACCAGTACCATATCCAGATAGAATATATGAAGAAGCAAACGGGATTAAGAAGGCAAAGTTATACACTTATGCAAATTCTGGGAGATCTGAATATAAAAACAATAATTATGAACCAGCGATACTTCCTGAAGCTGATACCACAACAAATTTAACTAATGGTGGTTTATCAGGAATGACACAGGATAAGTTATATCAAGAGTTGCAAAAAGAATTTGATAGTACGATGGAAAGTATAGAAAAATATGGAGGATTTTATATAGGAAGATATGAGACTGGTAATTTATCACAAACAAAACCAGTAGTAAAAAAAATGAATACAGATATAAGTAATCAAACTTGGTATAAAATGTATAGTAAAATGGGGTATTTAGCAGCAAACTCGAATGTGAAAACAAATATGATATGGGGATGCTTGTTTGATGAAACCTTACAATGGTTAGTAGATAGATCAAACAAAAGTTATGCAGACATATCAAATGATTCAAAAACTTGGGGAAATATTGACGATTCAACATTTACATATAATAATGGAAGTAGTAATGTAACAAAGGCAACGAATACATCTGTAAAAATACCAACTGGAAGTACAAATTATACAAAAGCGTTAAATATATATGATTTAACTGGTAATGTTTGGGAGTGGACTTTAGAAGGTACAGGTACTTCTTGTCGTGTATTACGTGGTGCTGGTAATGGTTCTACTTCACGTTGGTCTACTAGTGCACGTAATTCTATACATGCTACTTCCACTGCAGGCACAGGTTATGGTTGCAGAGCATATCTTTATATAAAGTAGTAAACTTTAAATAAAAAAGCTCTTTTATTAAAAAGAGTTTTTTATATAAATTTATCTATAGCTTCTGCAAAAGCCCCGCCTGAAACATTATTAGAAGTAACATATTTAGCAACATTTTTTAAATCGTCATAAGCTTCATTTACAGCAACACCAATACCAGCATTTTTAACCATTTCTAAATCATTCACATTATCTCCAATAGCCATAATATCATTTTTAGAAATATGAAGAAAATTGGCTAAATATGTTAAAGCTTCATTTTTATTTATATTAATAGGGGAAATATTTAAATATTCATAGTCTTTTCCAATAATATCGTCTCTGTATTTTCCACGTTTATTTATAAAAACTGAATCGATTTCATTATTTATAGATAATATTTTTTTAAAGTTTAGTAAAGTTGCTTTTTCTGTTGTTACTACAATTGAAAAAGCATTTATATTATTATTTTCTACATATGTTAAAATATTATGAACTATATTAAAACTTAAAGAATCATTAGCATTTTGTGATTTTAAAATAAAATTTCTTAAATCCATATACTCCAATTTTTCAGAAATTATTTCTGAATCTGTATATATATGAACATGAAAATTATTTCTTTTGGCTAGGGTAATAATAAATAATAAATCTTTTTGAGAAATAACTTTTCTTAAAATTTCTTTTCCAGAACGTAAGTCTATTATTTGAGTTCCATTTCCAAAAATACCAAAAGAAGCTTGAAACTGGTCACATATTTTTTTTGAAACAGAATATGATTTACCAGTACAAACTACAAAAGGTATATTTTTTTTTAGCACTTTTTTTATAGCTTCAAAATTTTGAGGTGCAATATTATTATTTCTATCTATAATAGTTCCGTCAAGATCACTTGCAACTAATTTTATACTCATATAAAAACCTAATTATTCCCATCTTCTTCTACAGGATTTTCTACAAAGTGAACAGTATTGTCTGGGTAGAAGGATGTATTTTTTACCTTTAGTGATTTTACACAATATTTTTCATAAGTATAACCTGGATTTATAGTAAAAGTAAATGTAAGTTCATAATTTGTGTCTTGGTTATTTAAGGTTCTAGTAACATGTGCTACAGCAGTATATAGTCCATTACTAGTATCTGTAATTAGTACATCTGTACATTTATATTTTTCTCTAGTTATTAAATCATAATCTTTACCATATATATATGAATTACTATTAGAAGAATAAGTTATATAATTTTTATATGATTTTATATATTCTACATTTGAATAATCTTTTCCTGTTAGTTCACTTAAATATTTGTGAACGTTTTCTAAAGTTGCTGCATAATTTGTGTCTACATTTAAAGAAGATTTATTTGATTTAGAATCAAAATATTCTTTTGCTATAAATAATAATATAGTATTGCTTTCTAAAGTTTCTTCTTCAAATGAAATTCTTTGAATTCCAAGAGAATACTTTTGGAAAAATTCTTTTAATTCATCAATATTTACATCTTCATTAAGATTTACCACAATAGAATCTTCGGTGGAATTTGATTTATTTTGTATAGTTGTATTAGTGGTTTGGTTTTGAGTGTTTGATTCATTTACAACTTTTTTAGGTTCTTCTATAGACATATTTGAATGATTAGAAGAAGGTTCCGTTTCAGAATTAATTGACCATACATAAATATTTGCTATAACAGCTACTATTAGTATTATAAGTAAAATTATTAAAAGTATAATTTGTTTTTTATTTAATTTTTTTTCCATAATATCCTCTCAAATTAATTTTAAAAAATTTTATCATATTTAAATAAAT
>CATJZH010000182.1 GCA_949746285.1 uncultured Clostridia bacterium | reverse complement strand
TATGTCTAATCTTTAATTTTTTTCTCTTTTCCTTTTACAATTTCTTGTATGTCTAGCTTTCCAGCTCTAGTAATGGAATTGTATCCATACTTATTTTTTAAACTATCTAATACATTATCTAGTTTTTCTTGTTTTAAATCATTATTAAATATTGACAATTGTATTTCATCTTTATTTTCTAAATTATCTACTCTTACACCTACTAATCTTATAGGTTCGCCTTTATACATTTCATATAAAATTTCTTTTGCTGTTTCTATAATTTGTTTAGTTGAAGAGGTTGAATAATTTAATTGCTTTTGATGTGAATAATCTTTAAAATCTTTTGTTCTTAATTGAACATTTACTGTATTTGCTACTAAATTATGTTTTCTTAGTCTATAAGAAACTTGTTCACATAAAGCTACAATAACTTTATATATTTCATCTGCTTTATTTATATCATGTGGTAATGTTACTGAATTTCCTATACTTTTTGGTTCTTCTTTTTTAGGGTTTACTTCTGAAGTATCTATTCCATTTGCATAGTTCCACATAAGAAGGCCATGCTTTCCAAATTTTTTTGCTAGAAATTCTTTATTTGTTTTAGCTAAGTCTCCAATAGTTTTTATTCTTAAGTTATGAAGTTTTGGTACTGTTTTCTTACCAATCATAAATAACTCTGAAACAGGAAGAGACCACATCTTATCTTCAATTTCATATTCATATAATGTATGTATTTTATTCGGTTTTTCAAAATCTGATGCCATTTTAGCTAACAATTTATTGCTTGAAACTCCAATATTTACTGTAAAACCCAGTTCCATTTCTACTCTATGACTTATTTCATATGCTATATCTATCAAATTCCTATTTCCTAAAAAGTGTGTTAAATCTAAAAAACATTCATCGATACTAAATCTTTCTATTATATTTGTGTATTCTGAAAATAAATTATATAATTCATTTGAATATTTAATAAATACATTAAAATCCCCTGGAAATACTTCTAATTTATTACATTTCTTTTTTGCAAAATATATTGGCTCACCTGTAATAATTCCAAATTTTTTCGCTATAGGACTTTTAGCTAAAACAATTCCTGAACGTCTTTCTTCATCTCCTCCTATTATAGAAGGAATTGTTCTAATGTCCACTGAATATCCATTTTTTAACATATTAACTGCTGTCCAAGATAAAAATGCATTATTTACATCTATATGCAAAATTTTTCTTTTAATTTCTTCCATATTGATACCACCTTAACTTTACCAAACACAAGTTCTATATTAGGATTTTACCATGGTAGTTTTTTAATGTCAATATGTTAACGAAAAAATGTTTGTTTATTCTATTTTCTTTTTATTTGCTGTACCAATATAATCATCTACAATGCTAGTATATATTGTCAAATATGATATAGAAACTAAAAATCCTGCCATTACATCTGTAGCATAGTGAACCCCTAAATAAATCCTACTTATACCTATTAATATAATTAATAAAGATAATAGAAATATAAGTATTATTTTAAGTTTTTTATTTTTTATTTTTTTATATACTAAATATATAAAAAATCCATAAAAAGCTGCACTTGCCATAGAATGTCCTGATGGAAAACTATATCCAGATTCATCAATTATTCTAAATTCATTTGGTCTTGGTCTTTGGATTATATGTTTTAAAATCTGATTTAAAGTACCTACACAAAATAAATTTAAATATATTACTATTCCTATTTTTTTATTTTTTATTAAAACACATGCTACAGTAGCTAAAATAAGTAATCCTGTTACTCCTCCAAACTGTGTAATAAATATTGCAATTGGTGTGGCGATATCTGAGATTAAATATTTATTTACTAATTGATATCCAATAATATCTCTTTTCATAAATTCTTTAGAAAATATTTCTTTTAATATTTCTAAAAAGCAAATTATGCAGATAAATAAAATAATCCATTTTAAATTCTGCTTTAAAAATTTTATTAATTTCTCTATTTTAAGTTTCATGTTTAAAATCATTCCCTTATTATAAATACCTTAGTATTTTAACTTTATAATACTATGTATTTTAGTTTCATCTTCATTTTTTATTGATACATAATAATCTTTCTCTTCCTTAGAATAAATTGCTGTTACTATATCACCTAGTTTGACTTCATGTTTATATAATACTTCAAACTCATCAAATTCTCCAACATTATCTGGTAAAACTTCCTTTGCTACATCTAAATAATAAATATTATGTAAATGATTATTTACATCAATCATATTTTTAGTTATTTTATAATTTACTTTATTTATAGAATAATTTGGTTCTTCTAATTTTTCTAAATCACTTTCTTCAAAAACAGATTTATTTTCTGTTTCATATTTACTCCCTACCTCATCTGTTACTTTTACAATTTTTCCTTTTTCTGTATCTATAAAAATCCATTTTGAGGTTGCTATTCCAATTATTCTGTTATTTTGGTCATATAATTCAAAATCACGAAAAGCATAAAATTTATCTATTAATCTAGACCACGTTTTTACCTTTATTGTGTCATTAAATTTAGGTCTTTTAATTACTTTTATTTTCCAAGCAAGTAACACCCATGTTCTTTTAACTTCATCCATATTACTTACACCAAAACCTGCTATTTCTGAATGCATACACGCTACATCTTCTAAATATGAAAGTAATGCTGTATTCGATAATTCCTTTAGATTATTTATATCTCTTAATCCTACATAAAATTCATGTTCTATAAACATTTTTTATCCTCTTTTCTTTATCAATAACGTAATTATATCATAAATCAAAATAAAAAAACAAGGAGATTACTCCTCCTTGTAAGCATTATTTAAATTCATAATAATACTGGCTGAATTTGCTCTTTATCTAAAGCATATTCTAAAGTCTTTTTTATATATGTTGGATCAAATACAACAGAATTTGGTTTTGTTATTGGATTATCCTGTTTTACTGGTACAAAATAATAATTTTTCCTATTAAGTAATTTTCCGTATATTCTCTGCTGCACCTGATAATGCATTATTTGTTGATATCGCTATTACAACTGGTCTATCATTTCTTAGATGCGATTTTACTGCCATTGTTGCAGGTGTATCTATAATATCATTTGCAAGTTTTGCGATTGTGTTTCCAGAACATGGTGCAACTATTAATATATCAAACATTTTTTTTGGACCTATTGGCTCTGCATCTGGTATTGTATGAATAATATTATTTCCTGTTAAATTTTCGAGTTCATTTTTGAAATCTTCAGCTTTTCCAAATTTGCTATCTAAATTATAACTATTGAAACTCATAATTGGTGTTATATTTATATCTTTTATTTCTATTAATTTTTTTATTTGTTCTATTGTCTTTTTGAAAGTACAAAAAGAACCAGTAAAAACAAATCCTATCTTTTTTCCTTCTAAATTCAATATATAACCTCCTTTCATAAATAAGTTTATCTTTTCAAAACATAAAAAGAAAAACAATTACTCTTGTTTTATTATATTTTATGTTTTTATGTAAAGTAAGGTTATATTTTTATCAATTAAAAAACAATAGTGAACAATATTTAATATGAATAAAACAAAAGTCAGTGATATACACTGACTTTTGTTTTATTATTTATATTTATACATTATTTTCTAAATTTGATTCATCCAATACTGATGATTCTTCAACAATAGTATTTGTATCTGTAGTTTCATCTGATATTTCGTTATTATCTATTGATGTATTTTCACCATCAACGCCATCTGAATCTTCAGAAGTATTTGGTTCTACAGTTGTATTTGTATTATCAGTTGGAACATCAACTTTTCCTACTAGTGTTACTGTAAAGGTATATGTTTTTCCTTCATAGCTTATAGTTCCTGTAACTTCTTGTGATTCTTCTGAATTTTCATTATATTCTGATAATGTTACCATATCCTTAGTTAAAGCAACTATCTTTGTTTTTCCATCAGACATTGTTACTGTTAATTTAGCATTTGTATAATCTAATTCATTATCTTTTACAATTGGTGCTGTTACATCAACTTTTGCAATTGTTACTTCTGATTTATTAGCTTCCATCTCACTATTTTCTTGTGGTGCTGATACATTAAGTTTATCTGTTTCAGCTATATCTCTTGTTATTGGTTTTGTTAATGTTGCAGAAACATTAATTGTAATTTCTTTACGAACTACTTGATTATTTTCAATTCCATCAAATCTAAGAGCTAATCCTTGATTCTCTAATTTAGTTTTAGTTGATTCATTTACAGTATTCATAGCAATTCCAATTGCATCAAGTTCTTGAGTTAGAGACATTGTATCATTTGTAGTATATATTTTAGAGATTCCTGATGTATGATCTGGGTTATCTGTTAAATAAAAACCTAATACACTTATATCTCTTCCAACTGCACTAGCAACTTCTTTAATAATGATATCGCCTGATCCTGCTACTTCACCTGTTACAGATTTTTTACCTACTTGTGAATTTAAGACTTTGCTTATTTCTCCTTCTTCATCAAGTAATGATATTGGTATTACTGTATAAAATTTACCATTATACTCTACAACATTTGATGCATTATCAGGAACATATCCATATAATGGCAAGTTAATATTAGTAACTGCTTGTCCATTAACAAGTAAGCTTTCTGTTCTAGCCTTATCTGCAACTTCTACATTAAATTCTTTTTCATACTTACTTACATATCCTGTAGCAAGACTATAAGAAGAATCATTATTTACAGTTAATTTTATTTTTGCATTTCCTGGATTTACTGCATCTATATTTATAGCTGAAATACGTGAATTATTTCCAGATATAACATTTCCACTTGCATCTGTTTCTACTGTTTGTCCATTTATTGTTTTAAGTCTTGTTTTACTAGCATCTAATGCATTTGCACCATTTGTTAGTGTAAGTTTTACATCATTAGCTGTAAGTTTATCATCAGGTATTGATATTTGATCTATTACATTTCCTTTTGCATCTCTATATATATGCATAAATGTTATATTTGGAGTTACAGTTTTTCCTGCTCTTAAACTTATATTACCATCTGCAGTTACTCCAGTACCTGATATATATATATCTGTTACTGTATATACTTCTTCAGGCATAACACTAACTTGAGTTCCTTTTACTTGACCATTTGGTATTTTATTTCCTGTTATAATTGGTGTTATTTTATACTCTCCATTTGCAGCAGTAGCATATAATTTCATTTCAAAAACTCCAGATGAAACTTCTTCAAACATTACTTTAACAGAAGTTTTGTCAACACCTGCTGGTGCTTGATCAACTATGTATCCTAATTGATTTTGTGCAATTTCAATATCATTTGAAGATGATATTCTAGCCAATGAAATATTTTCATAACGATATGCAGATGTTCCAGTTGTTTTTTGAACTGATATTTCAGCCGCTTCTTCTGGATATGCATCTATAATTGTATCTGTATTTGTTCTTCTTAAACCTAAAACAAAATCTTGTATTGCATTTGCATCATTTCTATCTATAACTGCATCATTTTTTACATCAGCAGCTTCTGATTTATAACTATCTAAAGTTACATCTCCTCTTTGAGCTTTTATTATTGTTAAAGCATCAAATGTTGTAACTTTTCCATCTCCATTTACATCACCATATATTATAATAGTGTTTGTAGTTGCATTTGTATCAACAAATGTATTACCTGTTTGTACAGGATCATTTGTTAGTCCACTTATTGTGTTTCCAAATTCAGTTTTAACATCAGCTATAGTTAAAACTGAGTCTAAAGCAGCATTGCGAAAAGCATAAGGTACTACTAATTCTCCTGAAATTAATTTTTTATATGAACCAGCAACAGATGTATTGCCACTAGCTCTTAAAGCGTCTCCTGTTTGAGGTAAAGTAAGTATTGGTTGTCCACCTTCACCTATAAATTGTTGTTCTCCTCCACCATTTGATGAAGAACTATTAGGATCTTCTCCTATTTTTTTAACAATTATCGGTGTACCTGTAAAATTTTCTTGTACTCCATCTACTTCTGCTACATTTCCAACAATAGAAAATGGTACATTAGTTCCTGTTTTTATAGCTCTAAATTGTAATGTTGCAGTTTTAGTTGTTTTCCCATTTGTATCAAATGCAGAAACTCTTACAACATCTGCAGCAATTAAATTTGAACGAGTTGAATCTAAATCACTTTTTGCTGAACCATTGATATATTGATATCTTTTGGCATCAAATTTTAAATCAAATTGAAATTCCTCTGCTGAATTATCAAGTGTTACTGTAACTTCTACAGTATCCTTAACTTTCATTTCTGTTTTTCCTTTTTCTAATGTTAATGTTGCTGCATTTGCAGATAATGGCAACATTATTCCTAATAATAACATCACTGTTACTATTCTAAGAAATACTTTTTTCATTTCATCCTCCTTAAAAATATTATAAGTCTTTTGTTTAGGTTTGAGATTTTAAATCTCTTTCGCTTTTAAGATAAGCCTTGTTAATCCCCCTGGATTACACGTTATAAGTGTTACCTCTCTTTTGCCATCTGTTTCTTGATTTAAACATTCTAATTCATTAGGATTTACTGTATACTTATCATAAATTTTGTAAATAACTTTTTCAGAATTTTTTTTGTCTACAATATAAAAAGTGTCACCTAATTCTAAATCATCTAAATTAGCAAAAATATCTTTATAGTTATGTCCAGTAATACAAAAGTTTCCTTTTTCATTTATACTTGGTCCATAAAATTTGGTAACAGATAAACTTAATGAAGAATCGTTTGTTTTATCTAATATATTTTTTTGTAATCCTAGCTTGTCTATAGAAATTACACCAAGAACTTCAAAATTTTCCATTCTATCTGGTATTTCTTCTGGTACAATTTCAGGTAGCTTTACTTCTTGAGATATGTGCTCATTTTCCATATTTTCATTATTATTATCATTATTTTTAGTAAATAATTTTATACCAATCACTACTGATATTACAAATAATAATATAATTGCTACAACTAGAAAAAAAACTATTTTTCTTTTTGTAACTATGGCTTTTCTTTTACTTTTAATGTACTCGTCTTTAGCCTGTTTTTCCACTAGAATCTTCCTTTCTATTTACTGCTATTTGATAATTACACGTCTTTCTCCAATTGTTCTAATTATAACATTTAGAACTAAATTTGTAAATATTTTTTTCACTTTTATTTTAGAAAAAACGTTCAAAAATTACGACAATTTTTGAACGTTTTTTTATATAATTTTATTTATATTATTAATTATACTTCTATACTTAAATTATATACTTTTTGAACCTTTATTAAATGTAAATAATAAATTTTAATCTATTCATTATTTATTACTATTGGACTATGTTTTACTCCTGGCGTTTCTATTTGAATTTCAAAATATCCTTTTTCTGGAAAGGTATACTCGGACACATCTTTTCCAATATAATCAAACAAACTACCTTCGAATATTGTTCCATCATCTAGTTCAGCTGCAAGTGTGGCACTTACAATGTTCTCTTTATTATTAAATTTTATTGTTCTAGTTTTTTGGTTATATTCCCAATCAGTTACTTTCATTTCTTCAATTTTAAATTTTTTAGTTATTTTGTTAAGTTTTATTGTGTATTGTCCATTCATGCTTAAAGTAAGTGGTTTATTAACATTTTCCACCTTTTCCCCATTTGGATAAATTAATGTTATAAAATCTTCTGTATTCCAAGTTAAAGTTACAACATTTTGAAAAATACTATTTTCTTCCATTATTTCTGAATTAGCATAAAAAATTACTTCATTTTGCGTGTTTTCTTCTCTTTGATTAAATATTCCATTATTAAAAAGTACAAATAATACTATTAGTACTAAAAAAAACATTACTAATACAACTATTCTTTTTCTAATCATACTATCCTCTTTCTTTTTACATATTATACTAATATTTTACATTACATGTTATATTTCGTCAAGTTAAATTACTTATAAATATTCCCAAATTTGTGTACAAAATTTATCGATTTACTTTTATATAAAAAATAGTGAACTAATATTAGTCCACTATTTTTTATATTTTTAACTAAAACTCATCATTTATTTCTATTAGTGTCTTAGACCCATTTGTTTCTATTATAGTTATATAATAATATCCTATTTCTGTGAAAACATATGTTGATGTATTTCCAATAAAGTCGAATAAATCTCCTTCAAATACTGTTCCGTTTTCTAATTCACACACAATTGTTGCACTTGCAATTGAGTTTCTATCATTGATCATAAGAGTTCTAGTATCTGGATTCCAATTAACAGCTTCTAATTTAAGTTCTTTAACTTCAAAAGTTCTAACTATTTTTCCTACTGTTATTGTATAAGTTCCTACCATATTTAATGTAACTGGTTGTCCTTCTCTTTCTATAACACTGCCATTTGGATATACGATTGTTGCTTTTTCACGAGTATTCCATGTAATAGTTACATTATTCATATATACATTTTGACTTCCATCTTCTGACATAATTGAACTATTACCATAAATTACTGCACCTTTAACATTAGCTTTAGCTGTTTTTGAAATACTTGTACCTGTTACAGTATCTCTATAAACTACTGGTATTTCAATTGTACCTGTTTTATCTGCTACAACTGGTTTTCCATTATTTATAATAAGTTCACTATTTGCAATTTGTTTTGATGCTTGTAATCCTGATGCCCAAATTCCCTCTGCTACTATTTGTGATGTACTAATTGTTTCTCCATATTCATATTCTGTTTTATCATTATTTGATACTATAATATCTTTAATGTAATCTTGTAATGTAATGTTAAATGTTGTTGTTACAGAATTTCCATTTACATCCATTCCATATGATACTGTTACTGTTTGAGTATTAATTACTCTTGAATTATATCCACTTACCATATCTGCAGTTAATGGAATATTTTCTGGTGCACTTGTAGTTGTTCCATTAGTTTTAATTACTTCTAATGTTGCACCTGCAAAATTTAATTCATCTCCAAATATTGTAGCTGTTGGTGCTGTTACAACTCTAATTGATGATATCGCTTCAATTGTTAATGTTGCATTCATTGTTGTTGGAGTTACACTACTATAGTTTCTAGCTAATTCAGAATTCAATCCAAATGTAGCTACAGCTATATGTTGTCCAACAGTTGTTGCTGTATTTGTTCCTGCATAATCTACTGTTATTCCTTCTGGTAAATTATTTACTGCTATTGTATGTGGATTTTTATCATACATTACTGTGCTGTCTTCAAATGTTACATTTTCTGGTAATTTATATGTTACTTTATTGATTATTAATGTTGCTGTTTTTGTTATTGTAGTATTCATTTCATAATTCTTACTTAATGTATTATCATTTTCTGCAAATCTGAAAGTTGCTACTGCATTATATGTTCCTGCATCTGTTCCTACATTTGTTCCTGCATAATCTACTGCTAATCCAGTTGGTAAATTATTTACTGTTATTGTATGTTCATTTCCATCATAATCAAATGTGTTATCGTTGAATGTTACATTTTCTGGTAATGTATATTCTGCTTTGTTAATTGTTAATGTTGCTGTTAATTTTTCAGGTAAGTCATAATTTGGGAATGTTTGTCCTGGTTTTAATGTTGCTGTTACTGAATATACCCCTGCATTTATCATTTCTGTTACTACATTTCCTTCATTATCTTTATACTCATAATTATATTGTGGTGTCATTCCAAATTCAACTTTTGATTTAACTTTCATTATTCCTGAATAATCTTCTCCAGTATATGTCACTTCTTTATCTTCTAATACAAGATTATCTACTTGTGACGCATTTTTGATTGTTAATACTCCTACTTTTAATCCTTTTCCTGTAGTTGCTTCATATTTACTTCCTGCTGTTACTTCTACATATATATCATATTTTCCTGCATTTATTGGTTGTTTTTCTTCTTCTCCTTGATAATATTTAACTGTTACATTTCCAATTCCGTCTTTTACATCATCTTTTGGTTCTATTGTTGCATTTCTTACAACTCCTGCTTCATATATATATTCTGTATTTGTAACTATAAAGTCATCTTCTGTTAATACTGCATTTGCTGTTACTGTTAGTGTTACAGCTGCTGAAGTACTTGCATTATAATTTGTTGTTGCTTTTGCTGTTACTGTTATTTCTGTTGTTCCAACTCCTTTTAATTCAATTACTCCTGTTGTTGGATTAATTGTTGCTATTGATAAATCACTTGATGCATATTCTATTTCAGGATTTTCTTTTAAATCATTTATGTTTGTTATTGTTACTGTTGGTGCTGTTCCTGATAGATTTATTGTATTTGGTTCTACTGAGATTATTGGAGTTACTTGTGTAGCTGCATTTATTGTTAAGCTTCCGTCTGTTACTACGTTGAATGTTATTTCATAGTTTGCATCATTGTTTACGAAGTCAGCTGCT
>CATJZH010000181.1 GCA_949746285.1 uncultured Clostridia bacterium | reverse complement strand
ATTTAAAAATATTATATTATTATATTAGCTTAAAATCAAGTAAAATGTTATACTTCATTAATTAAGAAAATTTCCAAAAAAAACTATTGATAAGATGATTTAAATATTATAAAATATAGTTGAATAAGTAGATAAAATTGTATTTTGAAAGGAGGAAGTAAATTATGAATGAACAAAAAAATAATAATGATTTAAATAATAAACTTCCTGACCTTTTTAAAGAAGTACAAGATATAAGATATGGACGAGCTATGCCTAAGCAAGCTAGAGTGCCAAATGAAGAAATAAAATTTAATAAAATTTATGTAACTAACAAAAAATTTAATGCAATAGGAGCAATAATAGGAATTTTATTTTTAATACTATTTTCAACAATAGTAAATAGTAATTATATTTTTGCAACAACAGAAGAAGAAAAAAAGGCAATAGATACATTTGAAGAAAATGATGATGTAATAGACATTATGGATATATTATCATCAAACATTAGTGAATTAACTACTAAAGAGATAATGACAAAAGAACTACAAATGGAATACGAAACAAAATACATAGATAATAATGAATTACCAAAAGGTGAAGAAAAAATTGTTCAAACAGGAAAATTTGGATATAAAGAACAAACAGTTATAAAAACCTATGAAAATGGACAAATAATAGATGAAAATATAATAAATGAAACAGTTACTTCATATCCAGTTGATTTAGTTATAGAAGTAGGTACATCAGAATTTTTATTTAACAATAAAGTACACTTAGGAGATACAATGTATACTACTAAAGATATAAATTTATATAATATGACAAATGAAAATAGAGAAGCAGTTTGTATGATATATGAAAATATTGATGTAAGGCTTATATCTGAAGAAAATGGATGGGCAAAAGTTTCAGTAGATGGAATGGAAGGATTTGTAAGAGCGGAAACTCTTACTTCAGAAGCTTTAAATCCAGGAATTGCAGAAACATCACGAAAAAAGAGAATATTATTATCTTTAAATTTTGAAATGCCACTTAATTGTCCTAGTGGTTTTACGAAAGAAGATTTTATAAAAGTTCTTTCAGGAAATCCAAGAGATGTAAATCATATATTTGAGAGTAATGCTACAATGTTTTATGATATAGAACAAAAATATAAAGTAAATGGTGTATTTGTAGCTTCAATAGGTATACATGAAAGTGGATGGGGAAGTTCGAATATAGCATCACAGAAAAAGAACTTATTTGGATATGGTTCATATGACTCATCACCATTTGCATCTTCATATACATTTGAAAGTTATCAATATGGAATAGAATTATTAGCAAAATCTCTTTCAAAGTATTATTTAAATGAAAGAGGAACAGCAATTTATGATGGAGAAACCGCAGTAGGAAGTTATTATAATGGACCAACTGTTTCAGGTGTAAATGTAAGATATGCAAGTGATAAAGAGTGGGCAAATAAAGTGTACAATACAATGGTTGCATTATATAATAAATTATAATATTTACAAAAGAAAGGGAAAATTTTGAAAATAAGTAGTATAAATAAAATTATATTTTTAATTGACATAGCATTATTAATAATATGTGTTATTACATATAAATAT
>CATJZH010000180.1 GCA_949746285.1 uncultured Clostridia bacterium | reverse complement strand
TCTGCTGCTGTTGCTACATATCCTTCTACAGATTTCTCTGTTCCATCATATGTTTCTGTTGCTGTATTTCCTACTATTGTTACTGTTTCTGCTTTTGCTGTTACTTCAAAACTTCCAACTTTTAATCCTGTTTGATCTCCATACACATCTCCAGCTGCAATATCAACTACTATATCATATACACCTACACCTAAAGTTTCATCTGTAACTTCTATTCCGTCTTTATAGTATTTAACTGTTATATCTTCTTGTGGAAGTCCTTCAACATTTGGTGTTACTGTTACATTTATAGCATCACTATATTCGTATTTACCATTTTCATCTGCTCCAACTAATTCTACATCAAAATCATCAGCTGTTAATTCTCCTGCTGTTACTTCTAATGTAACTTCATCTGAAGATTTTGCAAAGTAGTTTGTTGTTTCATTAAATGTTACTGTAATTGTTGCTGTTCCTTGTCCATTTAATGTAATTGTTCCATCTTCTGCTACAGTTAATATATTTTCATCACTTGATAAATAACTTATTGTTGCATTTTCCTCAACAGATTTTATATTTGTTATTTCAATTATTGGTGCTTTTCCTGACAATCTAACACTACTTACTTCTTCACCCTCAGTATTTACTAATTTTACTTGTGGTTTAACTTGTAAGCTTGATTTATTTATTGTTAATTTTCCTACATAAATATCATTTTTTGCATCAAATCCTATTCCTGTTGCATCTACTACTATGTTATAAATTCCTGCATTTATTGGATCTGTTGGAGTTTCTGATTGTACTCCATCAATCACTTCATAATATCTTGTATCTGTTATTTCAATACCTTGAACTTTTGGATCTACATATGGTCTTTTTACTCTTCCATCATATGTATGTGTCGCATTTGTTACTTCAAAATATTCTTCTCCTAATTCTCCTGTTGCTTCTACTGTTATTGTAATTAATTTTCCAGCTGTTATATCATCTTGTCCATTAAGTATTAATAATACATTTACTCTTTGTGTTCCTAATTTATTTGCATCATAATTTTCTGAAATTTCATAATTACTTGAGTCAACTGTTTTTTGTGCTCCTGATGCCATTAATTCTACTAAATGTATATGTTCATAATCAAAAGCATCTCCAAATTTATAAGTTGTTTTGAATTCTGGATCTAGTACCATTATATAATCAACTCTATAATCTTCAACTGTTAATTTTGCTTCTAAAGTTGCTGGAGTTATTGAAGAATAGTTTTCACTCAATTCTTGTCCTTTAGCTGATGAATCGAATTCAAATGTTGCGATTGCATTACTTGTTCCTAATTCATTTCCATTTCTAACATTTGTTGGTTGTCCATTTTCATCATTATAGTTAGCTACTATTCCTTCTGGTAATCCACTTACTGTTACTGAATATTGTGCTCCTTCAGCATATTTAACTGTTTTAGATTCGAAACTTACACCATCTTGTTCTTCTGTTTTTAATGTTAATTGGTAAGCTGCTTTATCAATTACTAATTCTTTTTCCAATACTAAATCTGTTTCTGTAGCCTCATAATTTGTTGTTTCCTCTACAGAAATTACAACTTTGTATCTTCCTGCATCTGTTGGATTTACTGTTTCTTCTGTAGCCACTTCTCCAGTTTCTTCATTTACTTTATAATACTTAACTGTTACATCTTTTTCTACATCTATTCCAGCTACTTTCGCTGTTACAGTTACAGCTCTTACTACACCTTCTTCATATCCATATGTATTATTAGATACTTCAAAGTCATCAGCACTTAATGTATCTCTTAATACTAATAATGTTACTGTTGCTGAACTTGAATTATAGTTTTCTGTTTCTGGATATGTTACTGTTATTGTTGTTTCTCCTGCTCCTACTAATGTTGTTTGTCCTTTTTGATCTATTGTTGCTACTTCTGGTTTGCTTGATGTATATTCTACTACTCCATCTTCTTTTGCAGTATTTTCTGCTTCTATTTTTGGAGCATTATCTGTCATTTTTACTTCAAATTTGGCATTACTGAATAAAGGCTCATCTTGATTAGCTTTCGCTATTACTAATGTTCCTATTTCTAAATCTGATTTTGCTTCATAATTTATTGTTTCTGCAATATCAATTTTAATTTTATAAGTTCCTGCATTTGCTGGATTTATTGTTGATTCTGTTGATACTTCATTTGTTGTTTCATCTACTTTATAGTAATTAATTGTTATATCTTTGTTTGCATCAATACCTTCTACTAATGGTGTAACTACTACATTTATAGTATCACCGTATGTATATGCATTATTTTCATTTGCACCAATAAATTCTACTTCAAAATCATTAACATCTAATTCATCTCTTGATACTGTCAATGTTACTGTAGATTCATTTGCATCATAATTATTAGTTGCAGGATATGTTACTGTTATTGTTGTTTCTCCTGCTCCTATTAATGTTATTTTTCCTTCTGCTGATATTGTTGCTACTTCTGGTTTACTTGATGTATATACTACCACTGCATTTTCTTTTACATCATCAAGATTATTTACCGTTAATTCTGGTGCATTTTCATCTGTCATTACTGCTGTTTCTGAACTTAAACTTATATCTGGTTTTGGTTGTTGTGCTTTATTTACTACTAATTCTACTATTGCTGTTGTTGTTTCTATTGTTTCATAATTTGCTACTGTATCTGCATTTGGTGTGAATGTTACTTCATATCCTGTATTTCCTACTGCTGGTACTATGCTTGTATCTGTCCATGCAAATGTTCCATATTCTGTGCTTCCTCCGTTTAATGTTACATCTGCTAATGTTGTTTCTGCATTGTAATCTATTGCATCTGCTGTTGGGAATGTTATTGTTGGTGCTGCTGCTTTATTTACTGTTAATTCTACTGTTGCTGTTGTTGTTTCTATTGTTTCATAATTTGCTATTGTATTCTCATTTGCTGTGAATGTTACTTCATATCCTGTATTTACTACTGTTGGTACTATACTTGCATCTGTCCATGCAAATGTTCCATATTCTGTACTTCCTCCATTTAATGTTACTTCTGCTAATGTTGTTTCTGGATTATATGTTATTGCATTTGTTGTTGGGAATGTTATTGTTGGTGCTGCTGCTTTATTTATTTTTAATGTTGCTTTTAATGTGTTATTATTATCTGCACTTCCTGCTACTACTACTTCTTCGTAATTTTTACTTATTGCATCATTATTTGCATCAAAACTAAATGTTGCAACTGCATTATATGTTCCAACGTTTGTTCCTTTATTATCTGTATAACTTACTACTATTCCTGCTGGTAAGTCTTCTTCATTTACTTTTATTTCTTGTTCGCTTCCTGTATATACTGCTTCTAAATTAGAATTGAATACTATTCCTTCTAATGTATATACTGGTGCTTTATTTATCTTTAATACTGATTCTAATTTATTGTTTTGTCTTCCTTCTATTCTTATTGTTGAATAATTTTTGCTTAATATTGTATTTTCTGTATCAAAATTAAATGTTGCTATTGCATTATATGTTCCAACATCTATTCCTTTATTTGTCTCTTCATTATTTTCATTTAAGTAACTTACAGTTATTCCTTCTGGTATTGTTCCTACTACATTTATTGTTTGTACTGTTCCTGTATATATTACTCCTAATTTAGATGGGAAAGTTATTCCTTTTACTATATATTCGCCTTTTGTTATTTCAAAACTTCCTACTTCTAAATTATCTTTTCCTGTATAATTTACTCCTGGTTCTATATCTACTTTTACATTATATTTTCCAGCATCTGATGGTGCTCCAGCTAATACTTCTCCTTCTGTTCCATCTTCATTTACTGGATAATATTTTACTGTAATTTTCCCTACTCCTGTAACTCCTTCTTTAGGTGTTACAACTACTTCTTTTGCATTTCCATCATATACTAATTCTTCTGCTGATGGTATGTCTATATCTAAATTATCTAATTTTATTTCGTTTGAATCAATTATTAAAGTTCCTAATTCTAAATCTGTTATTGCATTATAATTTGTTCCTGCTGTTATATCTACTTTTACTTTATATTTTCCTACTTCTGATGGTACTCCATCTAACACTGTTCCTTCTGTGTTGTCTTCATTTACTGGATAATATTTTACTGTAATATCTCCTAAACCTTCAACTCCTGTATTTTTAGTTACAGTAATAGCTTTAGCCGTTCCATCATATATTTCTGTTTTTGGTAATTGGTCATAACTTAAATCAGTTGTTGTTGGATTTTTAGCTGTTACTTCTATTGTAGTATTCATTGTATCAGGTACTATTGATGAATATTTTGCACTTAATTCTTCACTTAATGTGAATTTAACTGATACATCATATCTTCCTGCATTTTTTAATACATTATTTGTATATGCTGCTACTATTCCTTCTGGTAAGTTATTTATTTCGATAGTATGTTCTTGTCCATCATATACAATTGCATCATTAACAAAGCTTACGTTGTCTGGTAAAACGTATGCTCCTTTTCCAACTTCTACTGTTGTGTTAATTCCTGTTACTGTTTGATAATTTTTAGTATCATTTGGTGTAAATGTTACTTTATATGTAATTGTTCCTACTGTTTCTATTTTTGTTCCTAGGTCATCTTCAAAAGTATATGTTCCATTTTCTGCTGTTGGTAATTGATTTTTTATATCATTTAATGTTTGTCCATAATTCGCTGTTAAATTAATTACTTTTTCATATTGTGGAACTGCTTGTGTTATTTCATAAATAGCTTCACCAGCAAGTGTTATTTTATATTTATCACTGCTAGATTCTGCTTTTATTTTATATGTTCCTACTTCTGTTCCTTCTTCTCTTGATAATGTTATTAAACTTTCAAAACTATCACCTTCTGCAAAACTTCCTCCTGTTAATGAACCTGTTAATGTTTGTTCTGCTTCACCATATACACTTGTGTGTTTTGGTATAGTTATTTCTATTTTTCTATAATCTACTGTTATTGGAAATGTTGCATTTTTTCCTAAATAGCTAATCATTACCAATTGAGATCCAATACGTGTTGAATCAAATCTTGTAACTGTAGCTTCTGTTAAATCAACTTCTTTTGTTGCTCCTGAAGCCATAGTTACTTGAATTTTACCTCCAGTTAAATCTATTTCGTCTTTATATTCATATTCAAGTTTTGTTGGTCTGAATTCTACCGGAATTGAAATTTTTGAAACAGCATCTTCTACATAATATTCATATATTTCCATTATTCCTTCATATTCAAATACTGCTTCATGATTTCCAAGAGTTGTAGTATCAAAACCTAAAAACATGTCTTCTGTTGCTTCAACTTCAGTTATATTTCCTCTTTTATCTGTAACTTTTATATAAGCTCCAGATAAATCTATAGCTTCTCCATATTTATAAGTTTTTGTTATAGGTAATATTAATTCATATGTTGTTTCTGTTCCTACAATTGTTACTGTTCTATATATAGTTGTACTATTTCCTGCTTTATCTGTATAAGTATATGATAATCTTTGTGGTCCTACTTTACTAGTATCTAATGTTTCATTAGCATAAACTATTCCGCTTCCATCTACATTATCTGTCCAATTTGCACCTTCATCTATAAAGTTTCCATTTAAAGGTACATCAATATTTTCTCTTCCATTTAATGTTAATACTGGAGCTTCATTATCTTTAATGTAATATTTTACATCTTGACCTAATGTGTAATTGTTTACACCATCTATGGCAAAATATTGTAACCAATATTCACCTTCTTCTGTAGGTGCGTCAATTACAATTTCATTTCCTGGTTTATATTTTATTGTTGCTCCTGTTATATAATCTATTTTTCCTGTTTCAGGCACAGTTGTTCTTTCTGTAACCCATTTATATACAAATGCGTATATATCATTTTCGTCTGAAACACCAATTTTTATTTTTCTACCTGGATCTATTACTGATTCCGGTTGTGGATAATTAGGTGCTGTTAATAAAAACCTTGGTGGTGTTGTATCAGAATAATCTTCTGGCACATCTCCTTCTACAATATAATAAGGAATATCATTCCATCTTGCATTACCATGGACATCACGTGCTGCTACACTTAATTCGTGTAACCCTTCACTTAATCCATCTGTTGGTATTAGCTGAACAAATTCCTTACCATCTTCCTCTCTTAATGGTACGGATTGAGCTATTGTATTACTATTAGGCAAGTTACGATCCCATTGAAAGATTAACTCTGTCATATAAGATTCGTCTTTAATAGTAAAATTTAAGCCATCTTTTGAACTTATTCTTTTTCCACTTTTTATATGAGCAATAACCTCTGGGGCTTTTTTATCTTCAGCCACAGATTCATTTGTTGCTAATATAAAATTAGGCATTGCTGTTATTATCATAATAAATGTAATTATCATGATAATAAATCTTTGTTTTTGATTTTTAATAAAATTAGACATACAAATTCCTCCAAATTCATTAAATTATATAATGTATTATACTTAACGCTTTTACTACGCGTTGTACTTTTTCCATTATATAACATTTTACGACTTTTTGCAACACTTTTGTAATAAATTTGTTATATTTATGTAAACTTTCTTGAATTTTATGTAAATATATTACTTTTATGTTACAAAATCAATATAGAACTTGAGCTGAATTCTTTTTTTATATTGCAGAAAATCACTAAAAAATAAACGTAGAATTTGCTTTTTTAGAACATAAGGAGTATATTTAAAAATTGCAAAATAAAACTTACTGCATATATCCTCTTCTTTGTTTGTGTATGCCAATTTTATGTAAGTAAGATTGTATACAATTCTTACTAAAAGTTTAATATTATGGAATTTCTCTATAATATTAAAAGAGAGGACTAAAAAAAGTCCTCTCTTTCAAAATGATTTATTTCTCTCCTGATTCCTGCACTGCTGCTTCTTGAAGTGCCTTTTGGCGTGCTGCTTCTTCCGCTGCTTTCTTTTCTGCAGCAGCTTTTTCCTCGGCTGCTTTCTTTTCTGCGGCAGCTTTTTCTTCAGCAGCTTTCTTTTCTGCGGCAGCTTTTTCCTCGGCTGCTTTCTTTTCTTCAGCAACTTTCTTTTCTGTAGCAGCTTTTTCTTCATCAGCACTAACTACTATCGTATTAGGATTTGTTGGACCTCCGCCTTCAATGCTTCCATTTGGACCACTTGCGTCTGGATTTGTTGGACCTCCACCTTCAATGCTTCCATTTGGACCACTTGCGTCTGGATTGGTGGGACCTCCGCCTTCAATGCTGCTATCACCATCTGTGCCACTTCCATCTGGATTTGTTGGTCCTCCTACATCAGGAATTGTACTTCCAGAACCCGTAATGGTCATTACAGATGTTATAACTTTTGTAATGGATTCGTAATTTTTACTGTCCCCTTCAAAAGTTACAGTTACGTCATAACGACCTGGCTGAATCCGATTAGGATCTGGTCCTTCGTATGCATAGTGCGGAACTACACCTGAAGGAAGTTCTCCAGATATACTGATACTCTGCGTAACTCCATCTACAAAGGCTACTGTTTTAGATGGACAAGTAATTCCATCCAAATTATAGGTACCTTTCTGAATAGTTAAAGTGGCTTTTTCATCAGGTACTGGATTATGAGTCTGGGTATTTCCATTAAAATGGGCCCAAATCACATGTGTTCCGGCTGTAGTACAGTCTGTATCGCAGCTATAGCTTACAGTTACTCCTTCTGGCAGTTTACTCTCATCAACTACGATACTGAACTTCGCACCTGTATAGGTTTCAGTTCTATCTGTAAATGTTGCCAAAGCAGCTGAAATATCATAGTTTTGCTTTGGTACTGTTATTTCCAGAATGGCGGTAATCGGGTTCGGCATAATTGGGTTATAATTCTTAGAATCACCCTTCAAATATGCCTTTACCGTATGTGCTCCAATAGCACTTACTTCATTTCCTTCATAATGTTCTACTGTCACTCCTGCTGGTAATGTTGATTCATCCACAAAAATACTG
>CATJZH010000179.1 GCA_949746285.1 uncultured Clostridia bacterium | reverse complement strand
TCTCAAAAGTTCTTTTAACTTCAGGATTCATAATTAAGTCAACATATCTTTGACGATAACGTAAGTCTACATCTTTTAATCCATGAAATTTCTCTGGTAAATCTCTTAAAGATTTTGTAAGTAATACTACTTCTTTTGCATGAATTGATATTTCTTCTGTTCTTGTTTTAAATACAAATCCTTTTAATCCTATAATATCTCCTATATCAAATGTTTTAAATGTTTTATAACTTTCTTCTCCTAAATCATTTATACTAACATAACTTTGAATTTTTCCTTTAGCGTCTTGAATTGTGCAAAATGATGCTTTACCCATTATTCTTTTTGCCATTATTCTTCCTGCTACAGAAACATCTTTTCCTTCATATTTTTCATAATTATCTTTTATATCATTAGAAAATTCTGTTCTATCATATTTTGTAATTTCAAATGGATCTTTTCCTTGTTCTTGAAGTTCTTTTAATTTGTCTATTCTAACCTGCATTAATCTATTGATATCTTCTTCTGTTTGAACTACTTCTTCGTTATTGTTTTCATTTTCACTCATATTAAACGCCCCTTTATATATTATTTGATTTAGTAATTATATATCATTTTTCAGTTATTGTAAACTAGTTTTTTAGTAGATTTTTGAATTGTTTTGCCATAATTTTTATTATTAAAGACCGCTTAGCAAATTTCGCTAAGCGGTCTTTAGAAAGGCTTTTTTCTGTTTAAACTACTTTTCTAGCACAAATTTTTCCAAAAAGTTTTTAGTATTTGCTTTAGAATTTACAAAAATACACCACGCCAGCTTGCAAATATCAGGATTTTCTCGAATTATCTCCATCTTTTTTAGTTTGCTGAGTAAAACTTTTTTGTCTATTCTAAATTTGAAATCTGAAGTAATGTTTGCATACTCTTCCCTAATATTTTGAATCGCAAGATTAGCTATTCTTGGTTCAAATAAATTCTTAAAGGAATTTTCTGCATATACTAACCATTCTCCATCTAATACTTCTGGAACTTCATTTTTTATTTGTTCCAGAAAGTACATATCAAAAAACCTTCGGATTGTAGCAAGTAGTAAATCTGCCTGTCTCAGTGGGAATACCCGGTTTGTTACCCTACTATATATTTTATTACATACAATATTATAGTAGAATAACTCGGCAATTATTGAATTTATAACTTGTCTGTCGTTCTTCAAATGAACCTCTACTGCCGAACTATATGCTTTAGACAAAGTAGGATTTTTTATCCAAAACATTGGTAAATCCAGCTCTAATGTCCAGCTACCTGCACTATACAAATTTCCTTTATCAAACTTCGTTTGATGAATATCTGTAAAATTAGACAACTCATCAAGTGATGGATATTCCATATAACAGCCATTTGCATAATGAGTGTACGCATATCCGTCTCCTACAATATCTTCACCTTTTACGGCATATTGTAGGATATCGGGAATGCACATCATTCCTGCATACTGTTCAACTATAGATTTAGCCCTTTCATCATCCACTCCTAAATCCCGAGCTGCAGCATACAAGATTAATGTGTGTTGAAAGATTGTCATCATTTCAAACACCGTCCTTTCCTCTCATAATATTTTGTTTGACTTATTGACTATATCACAATTATACATAATTTTCAACTATCAACTGCCCTTTACAGAAAATGACAGATTTTATACAATTTATTTTAAATCTAATTTAATATGAACATCACTTAATTGTCTATCATTTACAATACTTGGTGCTCCCATAAGTAAATCTTGTGCTTTACTATTCATTGGAAAAGCTATAACTTCTCTTATACTTTCTTCGCTACATAAAAGCATTAACATTCTATCAACACCTGGTGCAATACCTGCATGTGGTGGTGCACCATATTGAAAAGCTTTAAATAAAGCTCCAAACTTTCTCATAACTTCCTCTTCGGTATATCCTGCCATTTCAAAAGCTTTTATCATTATTTCTGGGTTATGATTTCTAACAGCTCCTGAAGACAGTTCTATACCATTACAAACTATATCATATTGATATGCTAATATATCTAATGGATTTTTATTTTCTAAAGCTTCCATTCCACCTTGTGGCATAGAAAATGGATTATGAGAAAATTGTAATTTACCATTATCTCCAATTTCAAACATTGGAAAATCTACTATCCAGCAAAACTTATATATTGTATCATCAATTAAATTTTCTCTTATTCCTATCTCTTTTCGTATCTCACCAGCTAATTTTTCAACTATACCTTGATGTTCTGCAATAAAGAAAATACTGTCACCAGGTTTTGTATCTGTTTGTACTAATAACTCTTCTCTAGCTTCATCTGGTATAAGTTTAGCAATAGGTCCTTGCAGACTTCTATCTTCATTAACTTTTAGCCATGCTAATCCTTTAGCACCGCAATCCTTTATAGCAAAATCCACCATTCCATCATAAAAAGTTCTTGTACTATTAACTCCACCTGGAAGTGTTATTGTTCTTACAATTTTTCCATTAAACACCTTTATATCTAATTTTTCAAAAATATTTGTTACATCTTTTATAATTAATGGATTTCGTAAATCTGGTTTGTCTGTTCCATATTTTAACATTGCATCTTTATATGAAATTCTTGGAAAAGGATACTCTACAACTTTTTTATCTGAAAACTTTGTAAAAGTATTATAAATAACTTTCTCCATAACTTCAAAAACATCTTCTTGTGTACTAAATGCCATTTCCATATCTAATTGATAAAATTCTCCTGGACATCTATCTGCTCTTGCATCTTCATCTCTAAAACATGGTGCTATTTGAAAATATTTATCAATACCTGATACCATTAATAATTGTTTAAATTGCTGAGGTGCTTGTGGAAGCGCATAAAACTTTCCTGGATGAACTCTACTTGGAACTAAATAATCTCTAGCACCTTCTGGCGACGAACTTGTTAATATTGGAGTTTGAACTTCCAAAAATCCTTGTTCTATCATTTGCATTCTTAAAAATTGTATAAGCTTAGCTCTTAATTTTAAATTTTCCAGATTTTTTCTAGCCCTTAAATCTAAAAATCTATATTCTAATCTTAAATCCTCTCTAACAGTTCTATTATTTTGTATATCAAAAGGTAAACTTTTAGTTCTTTTACCTAAAATCTCAAATTCATCTGCAAATAACTCTACTGTTCCTGTTTCTATAGCCATATTTATAGTTTCGTCGTCTCTTAATCGTACTTTTCCTGATACAGATATAGTAGACTCAACTGGTATTTTTGAAGCAAAATCTACTTTTTGTTCATCACCTGAAATTACAACTTGAGTAACCCCATATTCATCTCTTAAATCAATAAATAAAACTCCTCCTAAGTCTCTTATTGTATCTACCCATCCTGCCAGCTTAATCTCTTCTCCAACATGTTTTTCTCTTAATTCTCCGCAAGTATATGTTCTGTACTCATTTTTTCTCATAAAAACCACACTCCTTTTTTTATTTTTTATAGGGACGGAATGAAACATTAATATATTGAAAAAATCAAAATCGAGTAATACTAGGCAGAAAATATAAAATTTTTTTTGAACTGTACTAAAGTACATGAAAAAAAAATTTTATGTTTTCTAACGAAGTAGTACGAAGATTTTCATTGTTTCAATCAAAAAAGCTTTCATCTCTGTAGTTAAACTACAGGGACGAAAGCTCTACTTCCGCGGTGCCACCCTATTTGAAAACTATAGTTTTCCTCTTTTAATTTAAAGTTATCTTCTATAACTCTTAATTGCTCCAATGTGTTTCACTAAAAGAACTTAATTTAAAATGCTCTCAGCCAATGACATTTTTTCTCTTTAAAATGTTTTTCTAATAGCTTTCATCTTCATTGCAATTTGTTTTTATAATTTATTATTATAACCTACTATTAGTTATTTTGTCAAGTTCACTCTAAAATATCCTTTCAAATTCATTGTATAAATGTCAATGATGTGAAACATAAAAATAATTCAATCATATATAATTTTATATTTTTATGCTACCGCTTCTAATT
>CATJZH010000178.1 GCA_949746285.1 uncultured Clostridia bacterium | reverse complement strand
ATTTAAAATAGCTGCAATTTCCTTAAAACTAAGTTCTCCTGTTATTCTAAGATATATTACTTCTCTTGTTAAATTATCTAATTTTTGTAACTTTTTATATAGTTCCATTTTTTCTTCATTTGAAACAATTATTTCTTCTAAATTTTCATTCGTAGTAAAAACTTCTAATTCTTCTTCACTAACTTTTTTTATTTTTTTATCTTTTTTTATTTCGTCATACCATAAATTTTTAGCTATCTGACATAACCAAACTGATATTTTGCATTCTTCTTTAAAAGTATTTATTTTTTTTACTGCTCTATAAAACGTTTCTTGTGTAAGTTCTTCTGATAAGTCACTATTATGAGTCAAACAAAAAAGATATTTGTATACTGTTTCAAAATATTCTTCATATACTTTTTCAATATCTTGCATATTTTTCTCCTTTATAATAAGACTCTATTTTACAAATTTCGTTACAAACTTTTATTGATTTTCAATTATTGTATATTGAGATATATCTGGAAGTTCTACATCTTTTATTTTTGTAACTCCAAACTGTAATTCATAATCATACTGATAATTATCCCCATTAGAAAAAGTGATAGATGCTTTTATAGGCTTTTTAGAATTTTTTTCTATCCAATATGTTTTTACATTATAATCTTCTTTTATCTGTATTTTATAACATTTTTTATCATCTACTTTTTCTGATTTTATTTTATTTTGCACACTTCCAGCCATTATAAACCTTTCAAAAGTATTTTTACTGTACCCTGGAATCAAACTTGCAAACATTTCATTTGATACTAACCCTAATGATTTCTCTAAATCCAATGTATATATAGTCTTATTTTCTTCATTCATCATGTAAGCATTTTCACCATCAACCCAAGTATACAAACCGTTTTCAGCTACCATTTTTCCTATTCCATTTTTATAAAATATTTTACTTAACGAACTCTCTCCACTATGTGTTATTGTGGTTCTTAAATAGTAATTCTCTTTTTTTAAATTTTCTTGTACTTCACTAAAAATACTTTGAATTATGAAAAAATTTTTAATTGCTCTTATTCCATATATAAATCCTATTAATACAATTATTATTAATAATATAATTCCTATTTTCTTACCCATTTTTCTTCTTCCTTTTTTTCTTCAATAATATATCAAAAATACATTTTTAGCAATAATATAGACTAAAACAAAAGAGACATATTATTAAATATGCCTCTTTAAATTATTCTTCTATATTTATATTAAAAGTTACTCTTTGATTATCTATGGAATGCCAAGTTGAGTCTCCTTCTATTTGATATTTTATGTTATATAATGAAAAACTTAAATCTTTTAATTCTAAATTGTTATGAAAATAAAATATAGGTACATCTTTTACTGAATTGTTTGCTTCTGTTTCTTCATCATCTATTCTTGTCATACTGCTTCCTATTCCTTCTTCATAAAATTTTAAATTTTTAAATTCACCATAAATATCTCCATAAAACATATATTCTTTATTATACAAAATATCATAGTACATAACATTTACTAACTTTGTATTTTCTTTTAAAAATTCTATACATAAATTTAGTGCATACTCATTACGTGATTCATCATAATAAAATTCATAATTATTTAAAGATAGTTTAAATCCATCATCTAAATTTACTTCATTTGGTGTTACTTGGTTCTGTGTTTTATTATATGTAACTTCAATAGTATTATTGTTTAGTTCTTCAAAATTTTCTACTACATCATTAGGTTTTATATTTAACTTTATGTCTTTATTTGATTTATTAAAATATATAAAACAAATTACTACAAAAGCAATAACTATCAAACATATTACTACAAACATTTTTTTATTTTTCATAATATTAATCCCTTTCTTAAAATACTATATATTTTTTCTCTTAATATAATTCTATTTTTTATTATATAAGGCAATGCCCAATATTACCTATTGGGCAAGCATGAGATTGCTTGTGCTTTCTTATTAGTCCTTAATAGTTAATGTACAAGTCACCGTTCTTCCATTAGTACTACCATTTATTGGCCTAATAAAAGCATAGTAACCTCCTCCGACTACATTGTTCACTGTTACTGATTTAGTATCATTTCCGTTTCCTAAAACTGGTCCTACTGTCGTTATTACGCCGCTTCCATTTGCATGTGCAATTGTGCAATTGTGCAATAATAATGGCAATTGGAATTATTTGATGCCTTTAATGTAAATGTTACTCTTCCTGATGGCACTGTGACTGGAGCAGAACTTACAGCCTGATTTGAAGCAATCTGAATATTATACGTATTGCTATACGCATATGCTGTAAGAGTGCTTCCAAATACTAAAGTTAATAGTGCCATAAATAAACAGATTTTTTTCCGTCCTTTCATGTTATCCTCCTGTATAAAGGTTAATTGCAATCTTATACTAAATATATATCATTATGTAAATATAGACTAATAATATTATTCTTCTATACTTATATTAAAAGTT
>CATJZH010000177.1 GCA_949746285.1 uncultured Clostridia bacterium | reverse complement strand
TATCTATATGTTCTTCTTTTACTCCTGCTGATTCTTTTGCATAATAGTATGTTACTTTTGTTCTTGTATTTATTGTTCCGTCTTCTTCTATACTTACTTTCATTGTCCCTGATGTATTATTGCTTGTTTCTACTAGTTTGTATTTTTCAAACTCTTTTTCTTTTGTTTCGTATATATCTCCTTCATGCCCTTCTATTATTTCTGTACTATCTTTTTCTGTATATACATCTTTTTCTTCATTTATTTTTACTTTCTCTTGTAGTTTTTCGCTGCTATATTTGTCTATATATTCTACTTCTACTTCTGCTTTTCTTACATAATAGTAACTTACTACTATTCTTTCTCTTGTCATTTGTCCTTTTGCGTTTTCTGGTATTCTTTCTTTTACAGTATCATATCCCTCAAATGTCTTTGGAGATATATTATATTCATCTCCTTCATTTCCTTCATGATATGTTATTTCTTCTAATAATTCTCCATTTATTGCATTTAAATGTCTTTCTGTTACTCCTTCTGATTTATGTACATAATAATATTTAACTACTGTTTCTGTATTTACTGTTCCATCTTCTTTTATTGTTACTTTCATTATTCCTGTTGCATTTTCTGGGTACATTTCTTTGACGGCTATATAATCTTCAAATTCTTTTTCTTTTGTTTCATATGTATTGTTCTCATGCCCATAGATATATTCATCTTCTGCTAATTTTTCATTTGTTATTTTATCTATGTATTCTACTCTTACCTCTGCTTTTCTTTCATAATAGTATTTTACTTCTATTGCATCTACTTTCATTTTTCCTGTTGCATTTTCTGGTAACCTTTCTTCTATGATGTCATATCCTTCAAATTCTCTAGCTTCTGTCTTATATTCATCTCCTTCATTACCTTCATATACTGTACTGTCTAGCACTTCATTTGTGTTTATATCTATATGTTTTTCTATTACTCCACTTGATACATGTACATAATAGTAATTTAGAACTATTTCTTCTTTTGTCATTGTAACTGTCTCTTTTTCTGGGCTTTCCACTAACACATAATCTTCAATGTCTTTTGCTATAGCTGTAAAAGTATCTCCTACTAAGCCTCCTTGCTCTACTTTATCTATATTTTCTTCTGTCTTTTGGTCTATATAATTTACTATTACTTTTGTATTTTGTAAGTAATAATATACTACCTCTAACTCTTCTCTTGGCATTGTTCCTGATGTATTTTCTGTGCTTTCTATAAATGTATAATTTTCTATTTCTTTTTGATCTAGAGTGTACTCTTTTCCTTCATAACCTTCTATTATTACTTCTTCTGCTAAACTTTGTGCTTCTTCATCTTTTTCTAAGTATTTTACTATTACTCTTGTATTTTTAGCATAATAATATGTTTTTGTTTGCTCTTCTTCTGCAAAAATTCCTGTCATTATTTCTGGACTTTCTACTAGAGTATATCTTTCTATTTCTTTTACATCTTCTGTTACATCAAACTCGTCAAATACTTTTCCATTCTTTATTGTTGCATCAGAAATCTCTTCTCCATTATACTTGTCCACATATTTTACTACACATGTTGAATCTTTTCTTACATAATGTACATTTATTACATTACTTTCTATATTTTCACTTACAATTAATGGCATATTTACTATTTTTTCTAGTCTATATCCTTCTTTTACTTTATCTTCATATGTATCTATTACATCTCCATATGTTGCTGTATAAGTGTTAGTTAAGTTTTCGTCTAGTTCTCCATCATAGTAATATTCCACTTTATAATCGAATTGGTCTTTTATGTAATATACTTTTATTATGTTTAAACCTTCATATTCTTGTATTGTTAGTGGTAAGTTTTCTGTTTTTTCTAATTTGTATCCTGGTATTATTTTATTTGTTACTTCTTCTATTACTGTTTCATAAGTTTGATTTTCTATTACATCTGTTTTACTTTCATCTAGCTCTCCATCATAATAGTACTCTACTTTATAACTTAAATCTGTTCTCTTAGTGTAATATAAATTTATAATGTTTTCTCCTGCCACTATTTCTATTGTTTCATTTTCGCTACTTTCGAAATCATATCCTTCTATTTGTATTACTTCATTTGCTGAATTTATTATATCTTTATATCTTTGGTTTTCTACTATTTTTGGTTCATGTAATTCCTTATTGCTATCTTTTTCTAAATAGTTTACCTTATAACTTAAATCTTCTCTTTTTGTATAATAAATATTTACTATATTTTCTCCTGTTCCTATTTCTATTGTTTCATTCTCTAAACTATCATAGTTATACCCTTCTATTTCTATTACTTCTTCTATAGCATTTATTGTGTCTTCATATCTTTGATTTGCTACTACTTTTGGTGTATGTAATTCTTTATTGCTATCTTTTTCTAAATAATTTACTACATAACTTAAATCTGTTCTCTTTGTATAATAAATATTTATTATATTTTCTCCTGTTGTTATCATAATTGATTCGTTTTCTACACTTTCAAAATTATACCCATCTATCTCTATTACTTCATAAGTACAATTTATTGTGTTCTCAAATATCTGGTTTTCTACTAGCTTTGATTCATGTAATTCTTTATTACTGTCTTTTTCTAAATAATTTACTACATATCTTAAATCTTCTCTTTTTGTATAGTATATATTTACTACATTTTCTTCTGTCCCTATTTGTATTGTCTGTTTATCTATGCTGTCAAAGTTAAATCCATCTATTTCTATTACTTCATCTAAACTATTAATTATACATTCAAAAACTTGATTCTCTACTACTTTTGCTTCATGTAATACTCTATTATCTCCATTTTCTTCTGGTGTTTCATCTTTTTCTAAGTAGTTTACTATATAACTTAAATCTGTTCTTTTTGTATAATATATATTTATTACATTTTCTCCAGTACCTATTTGAATAGCTTCTTTTTCTGTGTTTTCAAAAACAAATCCATCTATTTCTATTACTTCATTTATACAATTTACTATATCTTCAAACTTCTGATTATCTACTTGTTTTTGTTCTTGTAATACCATATTTGTTTCTTTTTCTAAGTAATTTACTTTATAACTTAAGTCTGCTCTTTTTGCATAATATAAATTTATTATATTATCTCCTACTCCTATTTCTATTGTTTCTCTTTCGCTACTTTCAAAATTATAACCTTCTATTTCTATTACTTCATCTAAAGAATTAACTGTATTTTCAAAAATTTGATTTACTACTATTTTCTGTTCATGTAATACTTTATTATTATCTTTATCTAAATAATTTACTTTATAATCTAAATCTGCTCTTTTTGTATAATAAATGTTTATTACATTATTCTCTTCTATTTCTGTTATTTCTATATCTTTGCTACTATCATAATAATATCCATCTATTTCTATTACTTCTCTTTTAGATGATACAGTCTCTCCATATGAATTACTTCCACCTACTTTTGGCTCGCATAATACTTTGTTATCTGTATTATCTTCTGGTGTTTCATCTTTTTCTAAATAATTTACTGTATATCTGTAATCATATACTTCCCATTTTGCATATAATGTTACATCTTCTATTGGTGTATAATCTCCATCTGACACTTTATTTATACAATCAGCTTCTTCATACCATCCTTCAAATACATATCCTGTTCTTGTTGGTGTATATCTTACACTATTACTCCTCCACTCAGCATATAAATTTATTGTTTCTCCATTTCTACTTGTTAAATTATTTACTGACTGATTTTCTTTATATATTGTTCCTGTTCCATCTGCTTTTGTATTCCAATCTTCTAACTCATATGTTGCTTCTTTTGTTATATCTGTACTTCCCCTATAATTATGGTTATATGTTACTGTGTACTTTCTCTCAAATCCATTTGATGCTAATTTTTTACCTTCATCATATGTATGTATACTATTTTCTGTTGCTCCTCCTGTTGCTCCGTTTCCATTATATTTCACTGTATATGTTATTGGTGTCCATTTTGCATATAATGTTATATTTGACATTGGTGTATATGTGGCATCTGATACTTTATTTGTACATGATGACTCTAAATACCATCCATCAAATGTATATCCTTCTCTTTCTGGTACATATGTTATGCTTCCTGTATTCCACTCTGCATATAAATTTACTATTCCTCTATTTGTTTGACTTAAATTTCTTACTGATTCTCTATTTACATATGTTACTCCATTACCTTCAACTTCAGTTATCCAATTTCTAAATGTATATGTTGCTATTTTATTTGTGTTTGTGCTTCCACTATAATTATGGTTATATGTTACATTATATTTTCTTTCATATCCATTTGCTGTTAATGCTTTTACTTCATCATATATATGAATACTATTTTCTGTTGTTCCTCCTGTTGCTCCATTTCCTTCATATTTTACTGTATATGTTATTGGTATCCATTTTGCATATACTGTTATATTTGACATTGGTGTATATGTTCCATCTGATACTTTATTTATACAGTTTGCTTCTAAATACCATCCACCAAATGTATATCCTTCTCTTGTTGGCACATATGTTATACTATGACTTTCCCATTGCGCATACATATTTATTGTCGCTCCATTTGTGGCTGTTAAATTTAATACTGATTCTTTATTTCCATATGCTCTTCCTGTTCCATTTGACATCAAATTCCAATTTTTGAATGTATATGTTGCTGTTTTACTTATATTGGTACTTTCTTTATAGTTATGATTGTACACTACTGTATAGTTTCTTGTATATCCATTTTCTCTCAATGCTTTTACTGTATCATATGTATGTATTACACTTTCTGTTGCTCCTCCTGTTGCTCCATTTCCATTATATTTTATTGTATATGTTATTGCTCTCCATTTTGCATATAATATTATATTTGCTCCTGGCGTATATGTTCCATTTGCTTCTGCTACCTTATTTGTACAACTTGCTTCTCTATACCAACCTTCAAATATATATCCTACTCTTGTTGGCGCATATGTTATACTCGCTGAGTTCCACTGTGCATACAAGTTTACTGTCCCTCCATTTGTTGTTGTTAAATTTTTTACTGTTTGACTATTGTTATATGCTGTTCCTGTTCCACTTGCATTTGTATTCCAATTTTTGAATGTATATGTTGATACCCTACTTGTATTGCTACTTCCTGCATAATTATGGTTATATGTTACTGTATATTTTCTTTCATATCCATTTGCTGTTAATGCTTTATTTACATCATATGTATGGCTGCTACTTGCTGTACTTCCTCCTGTGCTTCCATTTCCATTATATTTTACTGTATATGTATTTGCTGTTGCATTTGCTGTGTTTTCTACATTTCCTGCTCCCATTGTAAAACTATATGCCTTTGTTGTCGTTGCTTTGCTTCCCGTCCATTTTGTCCATGTATAACCTGTGGAAACTGTTGCATTTATACTTACAGTTGCTCCATATTTATAACTTCCATCTCCACTTATTCCTGAAATTCCTGTGCCTCTATTTAATACTACATTATATGATTTTCTTGTATACTTATATGTTACTGTTCTGCTTCCATCTGCTAATATTGTTACTGTTTGTGTTGCTGGACTCGTAAATCCTGTATATGTTTTTACTCCTGGAGTTACTGTGGCTCCTATATCTCCATTTATTACTTGTGTATCTGATTCTACTGTACTATATGTTCCATTTAACTGTTCTTGCTGATGATATACTGTATAATTCGCTTTTTGTGGTACTGTTACTGTTGTTGTTGGTCCTATATTTCCTGCTCCATCTATTGCTGCTATATGTAAATATTTATAATTTGTATTTATTCCTACTCCTGTCGTTGTTGCTGTCCCTGTTGTTTTTGTTACTTTGGTTCCTAAACTATTGTCATATATATATCTATAAGATTTTACTCCTGTTGTTACTGTTAAACTTTTTGTTGCTGATCTTGCTAGTATTCCTGCTGATGTTGTATCATTTTTACTATAACTTTCTACATAATAATGGTATGTTGAACCATTATCTGTTCCAGAAAAGTTATATGTGTTTCCACTTAATGTTGCTGTTGGTGCATTTGGATTTGCAAAATCTTGTGCAGACCTATCTCTTGTTTTATATGTATCAAAAATTAACTGATTACAATAAAAAATTACATTTGCTAATATCATTTGTTCTTGTACTTTTGCCTCTCCATTACTATGTCCTGTTTGTATCATTGCACAATTATCTTTAGTTACTAAATAAAAGTTTTCTCTCTCATCTGTTGTATTTGAAAATTTAAGCCATACATCAGATGAATATGTTTGTCCTAATGTATGTGTTGTTGGCACATCTAAAACATCTCCAATATCACCTATAGGCCATGGATAATTTGTAAACAATCCTTTTCTGCAAATATATATCTTCTCTCCTGAAGCTTTCATAGTATTAGGTTCATATCTTCTATTAAAATCTACACCTACATAACCTTTTAATTGATTCATATAATTTGCTGTATGTCCATAACCTGTAGAAGGATTATATGCATAAGCAAAAGTATCATGACCAAATATGCATCCTTTTCCAGATTTTATAAATGTTTCAACTGCATTTTTAGAGTTTTGATTTAAATCTTTTTTATTATTCCAATCCCAAGTTCCAAAAAATATTACATCATATTTCCAATCTCCATTTGCTTTCTTTAAATATCCATTTGGGTTTGAGTTAAATGTATCTATATGTACAGAATCTACTGTTATAATTTTTTTTCCATAACCTTTAGTTTGCATCCATTCCTTTAATTGACCAGAAGCAGTATCAATTGGATATATTTGCAAACACTTTACTTCTGTAACAGAAGTATAATCTATACCAACAGTTTCATAACTTACTCCACCATTAGATGATTTATATACTTTAAAGTTTTTATCTTGATAACTATATTTACTCCAATCCAAAGAAACTGATCCAAATCCATCTGTATGCGGTGTTAATGTAATATCAAAACTAGTAAGTGCTCCTACATTAAGTAGATTATCTATTAAACTAACTTTTTTTATTACTTCACGTTGATCTAATAAGATATTTCTTTTTTCATCCATATTTTCTTTCTGATCTGCATAGCTATTATTTGATAAAAAAATTATACTAAACAAAATTAACAAAACAAATATTAAGTTAATTATTATTTTACTACTTTTCATTTTATTTCTACTCCAAAATTTTATATTCTACTAAATAAATTCCCTTATTTATATAATAAACCTTTTCTTACTCTTTTTATATGTTAGATTTTTCCATATTTACATAACATAAAAAGATTTCTATTCAATAATATTAAACAGAAATCTTTTCTTCATCACATTTAGAGTAGATTATATCTACTCTTTTTTCTTCTATTAAATTGATACTGTGTGTGTGTGTGTGTGTGTGTGTGTGTGTACAGCGCCAGTTATTATAGCACTATTTATCATTTTTCATTCCTCCAGCTTTTTATTTTACTATACTCTTTAAATTTACTTTTGAATATAAAAATAATTTTACATTTTTAGCTTTTTTTTATATTTTTCTTACGTACTAAACATTTCTAGAATTTTATCTTTTTTATTACAAATGTTAAAAGCACATTACTTTTTTTAGTAATGTGCTTTTAAATATTATTTTATAAAGTTCTTTTTATCTTTACGTTTTTTATATGTTATCACTATGTTTGATACTATTAGTATTACAATTGTTATTACTGCTACTACTATTTTATCTCCTGATTTAGGCGTTTTTTGGTAATTGCTTACTCCTGTATTATTTGAAATACCATTTCCATTATTTGAGTTTCCAACATTTCCTGAAGCACTTCCATTTTGGCTATTATTTGAGTTTCCATTTGTATCTGCCTTTGTTCCATTATTATATATATTTGTTATCGTTGTTGGTATATCTTCTTTTGGTTTATCTTCCTCTTTTACTTTTTTATAATAATATCTTACTTTTGTTGTGTTTTCTAGCTCTCCTTCTTCATCTTCTGTTATTTTCATCTTCCCTACACTATTATATGGTTTATCAAATATTTTATATCCCTCAAATGACTTTTCTTCTGCTTTATACTCTTTTCCTTCATACCCTTCTATTACAACATTATCTATTATTTTTGCTTTTGTTTCTTGGTCTATATATTCTACTTCTACTTTTGCTGCTCTTGCATAATAGTATTTTACTACTATCTCTTCTTTCTTCATTGCTCCTGTTACATTTTCTGGGTAATGTTCTTCTACTACTACATATCCTGCTATTTCTTTTGGTTTTGTTGTATATTCATCTCCTTCATATTCTACTGTTTCTTCTAATGGCTTTCCTGTAATTATATCTATATGTTCTTCTTTTACTCCTGCTGATTCTTTTGCATAATAGTATGTTACTTTTGTTCTTGTATTTATTGTTCCGTCTTCTTC
>CATJZH010000176.1 GCA_949746285.1 uncultured Clostridia bacterium | reverse complement strand
GAGTAATTCTTATATCTATAATAATTGCATTATTTATAGAAATATTTGTTTGCAATTATGGTTTCTTTAGAACATTAATTAATGGAAATATTAATTTAGAAAAAGAATATAAAAATGAGGATAATTCTATTATAATTGAAAATATAAATGACAGAGTAACTAGTATAAATTTTGAGTATGACAATAAACTAACAGATAAAGTCACATATACATTATATTATACAAGTGAAGAAAATAGCAGTACTACCCAGTTAAATAGTAAATTGATACTTAAAAACGGAAAACATTATATAAATTTTGATACACATTCAATATGCAAAAGTATACAAGTTAAATATTTAACTGAAACAGATTTACAATTTAGTAAAGTAATATTAAATAAGCCTAATATGAATATAAGTATAATAAGAATGCTAATAATATTTATTAGTAGTGTTTTTGTTATATTAGTAAAAGACCAAAAGATATATAAAATAGAATATAACAGTAAATCTAGAAAGCAAGATGATATTTTTTTAGTAATTTTACTTATAGTATGTGTAGCAGTGGCTTCATATATTGTAAAACAATATGAAACTGAGGAATTTTGGTTAGCAAAAGAAGATATTAATAAAGAAGATTCTATATTGATGCAAACAGAAGCAATTATAAATGGACAAATTGAACTTATGGAAGAACCATCAGAAGAACTTAAAAATATGAATAATCCTTATGATAACACACAAAGAGCGGAAAATGGAATACAATTTTTATATGATGTAGCATATTATGATGGACATTATTATAACTATTTTGGAATAGCTCCAATTATTACTATGATATTACCTTTTAGATTAATAACAGGAAGTTACACACACACATATATATTTAATATATTTTACATGCTTATTGCAGTTTTTGCATTATATAGATTATATAGAAAACTAATAAATAGATATATAAATAAAATATCACTATTCAATTTTTATTTGGGATTTTATGCAATAGTATTAGGTTCAAATATTTTTACATTACTAAGAGGTGCAAAATACGATATTGTTTTAACTTCTGGAATTACTTTTTTACTTATTTCAATGAATTTAGCCATATCAATTTATGAAAATAGTAGAACAAAGTATTTAAAGTTAATATTATTGGGAATTACTAGTGCACTAGTTGTTTTATCTAAACCAAATTTAATTATTTATTATCCTTTTATTTTTATATTATGCTTAATTAGTATGAAAAACCTAAATTTAAATGAAAAAATAAAAGATGGATTATTTATATTTATACCACTTGCAATACTAGGAATTTTCCAAATGTTTTTAAATTATATTAGGTTTGATAGTATATTTGAATTTGGAGCAAAATACCAATTAACAGGTTTTAATATGACATCATGTATGTCTATAACAATTGGAAAAATATATGCTGGATTAGTGGAGTACCTATTTAAAACCCCATATATAAATCCACTTAGATTTCCTTTTGTATTTATTAATACAGACATGTCTCATATATCAATAAATGAAATTTGTTATGAAAATAGATTACTAGGATTAATAGGAATACCAATATTATATGCTTATTTTTTAAAGAGAAGTATTATGAAAAAATCTAATAATCAAGAGCTAAATCTTTTTATAGAATTAGGTATTATAACATCAATATTTGCAATTATAATAAATACTTGTTTTGGAGGAATTTGCGAAGCATATAGTATTGATTTTAAGCTAATATTAGCGATAGGAGCAATTTTAATATTACTTAAGTGGATAGAATTAAATGAAAAAAATAATGAAATAAACAGAGTTTTTTTTATATTATGTATGATAACTATTTTAATACTTATACCAATAAGTTTAACAACAGAAGAAAACTTTTTAACAAACTTTGCAAGTGATACAACAGCATTTTTAAAAAATATATTTGAATTTTGGAGTTAGTCTTTTACTATATAAATTTAAATTGACTTTAATAGAAAGATTTTATATAATGACTAAAGTATAAAAGTCTTTAGGAGGGTCAAAAATGAACTTTATAGAAGAGATAAAACAAAGAGCAAAAAAAGAAATAAAGAAAATTGTATTACCAGAAGCTAGTGACTTAAGAACAATTGAAGCTGCTGCAAAAGTTTTAGCAGAAGGATATGCAGAAGTTGTTTTAATAGGAGATGAAAATTCTATTAATAAATTAGCAGAAGATAATAAATTAGACATAAGTAAAGCAAGTATAGTAAACCCATTAAAAACTGAAAAAAGTAAAAATTATGCTGAAAAATTATATGAATTAAGAAAAGCAAAAGGTATGACACTAGAACAAGCAGAAGAATTAGTGAAAGATGAAGTATATTTTGGAATGATGATGGTAAAAGAAGGAGAAGCAGATGGACTAGTTTCAGGAGCTATTCATTCAACATCAGATACATTAAGACCAGCACTTCAAATTTTAAAAACTGCTCCAGGTACAAAACTAGTATCAGCCTTTTTTTTAATGGTTGTACCAGACTGTGAATATGGAGAAAATGGAGTGTTTGTATTTGGAGACTGTGGTTTAAATCAAAATCCAAATGCAGAAGAATTGGTAGAAATAGCATATTCATCAAGCAAAAGTTTTGAACAATTAGTAGGAAAAGAATCTAAAGTAGCAATGCTTTCTTATTCAACTAAAGGAAGTGCTAAATCTGAGCTCACTCAAAAAGTAATTGATGCAACAAACATGGTAAAAGAGAAATATCCAGAAATGAAAGTAGATGGAGAACTACAATTAGATGCAGCAATAGTGCCAAGTGTAGGAAAAAGTAAAGCACCAGATAGTGACATCGCAGGAACAGCAAATACTTTAATATTCCCAGATTTAGATGCTGGAAATATTGGATATAAATTAACTCAAAGATTAGGAAAAGCAGAAGCTTATGGTCCACTTTGCCAAGGTATTGCAAAACCTGTTAATGATTTATCTAGAGGATGCTCAGCAGAAGATATAGCAGGTGTTATTGCAATTACTGCAGTTCAAGCTTCTAAAAATGATTTATAATTTCGCATTACTACGTTAAAATTTTAAAAAAATTAAATATGGAGGATTAAAATGAAAATATTAGTAATTAATTGTGGAAGTTCATCATTAAAATATCAATTAATAGATATGGAAGGTGAAAAATTATTAGCAAAAGGAAATTTTGAGAGAATAGGAGAAAAAGAAGCTTTTGTAACTCATAAAGTAAATGGTGAGAAATATGTAATAAATGCCCCAGTAATGGATCATGAAGAAGCTTTAAAAATTGTTCTTGAGCAATTGGTACATAAAGATTATGGAGTTATAAAAGATTTATCTGAAATATCTGCAGTTGGACACAGATTAGTTCATGGCGGAGAAATATTTGATAAATCAGTTATTATAGATGAAGAAGTAATTGAAAAATATGCTTCATGTTCAAGTTTAGCACCACTTCATAATCCTGCAACTATACTAGGAATAAGAGCTTGCCAGAAAGCTATGCCTGGAGTTCCAATGGCAGGTGCATTTGATACAGCATTTCATCAAACAATGCCAAAAGAAAATTATATGTATCCAATTCCTTATGAATATTATGAGAAATATGGAATAAGAAAATACGGATTTCATGGAACATCACATCAATATGTATCAAAAAGAGCTGCAGAATTAATTGGTAAACCAATACAAGACTTAAAAATTGTTACATGTCATATTGGTCAAGGAGCCTCAATATGCGCTATAGATGGAGGAAAATCTATAGATACATCTATGGGATTATCACCACTTGGTGGAATAGCAATGGTAACACGTTCAGGTGATTTAGACCCATCAGTTGTAACAGAATTAATGGAAAGAGAAAATTTAACTGCAAAAGAGGTAAACACATTATTAAATAAGAAATCAGGATTATTTGGAATGACTGGATTAAATCCAGATTTTAGAGAAATAGAACTTGCTTCTTATGAAGATGATAAACCTAAAGCAAAAGTTGCAATAGAGCTATTTACAAAAACAATTGCACAATTTGTTGCTAAATATGCGGTATCTTTAAAAGGAATAGATGCTGTTGTATTTACAGGAGGTATTGGAGAAAATCAAATAAATATAAGAAAGAAAATAGCTGAAAATTTAGAATGGATGGGATTAAAATTAGATTTAGAAAAAAATAATGTAAGAAGTGAAGAAACAAAAATTTCTTCAGAAGATTCAAAAATATTAGCTTATGTAGTCCCAACAGATGAAGAAATGGTTATTGCTAGAGATACAAAATCACTAGTAGAAGCTTTATAGAAGCATAGGTGACAAATATTGGAATATCAGAATAAATAGTATTTAAGTAATAGAATAACAATAAAAGGTTTATAGGTAAATCCTTTATTAAAAACCTAAATATACAATACAAGGAAAATAATTGTCTATGAAAATATTAGTTTTAAATTGTGGAAGTTCATCATTAAAATTTCAACTTATTAACACAGACAATAATGAAAGAATGGCAAAAGGAAATTTTGAGAGAATAGGGGGAATGAAAACAACACTTCATTTAAATATAAAAGGAAAAAAAGAAGATTTATTACACATAGCAAGAGATTATGATGAGGCTATAGAATTTGTTTTAGAAGTTTTGCAAAAGCCAGAATATGATGTAATTAAAAGTTTATCAGAAATAGAAGCTGTAGGGCACAGAATTGTACATGGTGGAGAAATGTTTAGTCATTCTGTAATAATAGATGATGAAGTTATAGAAGAAATAGAAAAATGTATAGATTTAGCACCACTTCATAATCCAGCAGGTGTATCTGGAATAAAAGCAGCTAAAAAAGTTTTACCAGAAGTACCTATGGTAGCAGTATTTGATACAGCATTTCATCAAACAATGCCATCTAAAGCATATGTATATCAGATACCATATAGATATTACACAAGCTATAAAATTCGTAAATATGGATTCCATGGAACTAGTCATAAATATGTGTCAGAAAGAATAGCAGAACTTGAGGGAGATAATAAGAAACTTATTAATTGTCATTTAGGTCAAGGAGCATCAATTTGTGCAATAGATGGTGGAAAATCTATAGATACTTCTATGGGATTAACACCACTTGCTGGTATACCAATGGCTACAAGATGTGGAGATATAGATCCAGCAATAATACCATATATAATGAAAAGAGATAATTTAGGACCAGAAGATATAGAAGAAATTTTAAATAAACAGTCAGGAGCTTGGGGATTATCAGGAGTTTCAACAGATTTTAAAGACATTGAAGATGGATTTGATATGGGAGATCAAAGATCAATTTTAACTTTAGAAAATCAAGCATACAAAATAGCTCAATATATTGGACAATATATGATTTCTCTTGGAGGGTTAGATGTTTTAACTTTTGCAGGTGGAGTAGGAGAAAATGGAATAGAGACTAGAGAAAGAGTTTGTAACTATTTAGAACCTTTTGGATTAAAATTAGATGTAGAAGCAAACAAATTAAGAGGTAAAGAGATTTGTATTTCAGCTCAAGATTCTAAAATAAAAGCTTATGTAATTCCTACAAATGAGGAACTTATGATAGCGAAAGAGACTTATGAGTTAGTAAAATAAAAAGTAAAGGAAATTCTCCTTTACTTTTTATTTTACAATTATAGTTTTAAAATTATTATAAATAACCATTCCTGGTTTAGCTCCTGAAGCTTTTTTTACAAATTTAGAATAGCAGTAATCAACAGAAACATTTAAAGCCTTTGAAGCTTTACTGTTTTCTTTAGCTAAACAAGCACATTTAAATAAAACTGTTTCTGGAATATCGCTTAAATCTAAATTTTCTGGATTTCTAAGTAATATATGACTACCGTGTATTTTTTGTGTATGAAACCAGATGTCATTAGGATTTGAAAATTTTAAACTTATATAATCATTTTGAATATTGTTTTTTCCAATGTATATTGTATATCCTTCAAACTGAATTTTTTCAAGTTCAATGCTATTGGAAGAAGATTTTTTCTTGGAAACTTTATTTTTTTTAGATAATTCTTTTTTCGTTGCAACATTTTCAGAAATTTCTTCATAAATTTCATTTATATCATTCATATTTTTAGAATTACTCAAATTAAAAACAATGCTTTCAATATAATCTAATTCTTTTTCAGCTTCTTTTTTTTGATCAGATACAATAGATAATGCGTTTTTTAATTTATTATATTTTTTAAAATATTTTTGAATATTTTTTTGCATAGAAATACTTTTATCTAAAGGTATTACAATAGGTTTATTCTCATCATAATAATTTTCAACAGTAATTTCAGAATAATTATTATCAGAATCGAATTTATAAAGATTAGCTGTTAGTAATTCACCATATAATTTGAAAGTATCCATTTGATTACATTCTTTTAATTTTAAATTAATATTTTCAAGTTTTTTATAAACTTTTTTTAGAGATGAAGATACAATTTTAAGCAATGAGTTTCTAGAGTTTATAAAAATAGAAGTATGCTCTTTAGAAGAATAAAAGTCATCTAAAAAGAAATTAACTTTTAAAGTATTATTTTCATAGTATTCATTATCATAATCATAAGTATTATCATAAGTGTTAAAAACTAAAACATAATCTTTATTGTCAATTAATTTACAAGAAACATTTGGAGTTCCCATACTTTTTATTAAATTATTTATATACTCAAATAATTTTTCTAAATCGCTATTTGAAAAATTGTTATCTTCTATATTTAATAATATTAAAGTTTGTGTGCAAAATGTTTTACTAAAACCTATAAAAGTATTTGTTAATATTTTTGTTAAAGAATTATTTTCATTATTTTTTACAATATCTATAAATTGATGTAAATCTTTTTCTAGGAAGCTAGTTTTAGCTATAGGAGTAAAAACATATTCGTGTGCAGGTAAAAGTTCTCTAACATTATTATCAAAATGCTTTAAAGTATCGATAATTATATTGTTTTCGTTAGTTAAAATTATATTACTTTGTCTGCTCATAATTTCAATAAATAATTTTCTAATAACTAAATCGTTTAAATCATTGTAACATTCAAATTGAATTTCAATAGTTCTTTCCAAATCATAATTTGAAATATTTACAATTTTTCCACCAATTAAATATTTTCTAAGAAGCATACAGTAATTATATGCATTTTGTGGATTTGGTTTAGAATGAGTAGTTAAACAAATTCTACAAAATTCAGGATTAGCACAAAGGTTTAGAGCATAGTTTATCCCATTATTATAAAGACCTAATACAACTTCGTTTTTTGTAGGTTCAAATACTTTATTAACTTTAGCTCCTATAATAGTATTTTTTAATTCTGTTACAACTGCTTTTGTAATAAATCCATCAAATGCCATTAACATATCTCCTTTAATTCAAATTTACTAAATGATTTTATAGCTTTAATTAAAAAAAGTCAATTCTAAAACCGTAGGTGAAGAAAATAATAATTAATTTTTACATAAAAAACATATAAAAAAATAAAAGTATATGATATAATCTTTTTGAAAATAGTTTTTTATTTTATAGGAGGAAGCTATGGTAAAATTTAATTTTGAAAACTCAAGTTTAAAAGAAAAAGTAATTAATGAATATGATGAAGAAGTTATGAAAATACATGAGAATCTTCATGAAAAAGCAAATGATGAGGGAGAATTTTTAGGTTGGATTGAACTTCCAACAAATTATGATAAAGATGAATTTGCTAGAATAAAAAAAGCAGCTAAAAAAATACAAAAAGATTCTGATGTATTAGTTGTTATAGGAATAGGAGGTTCTTATTTAGGAGCAAGAGCTGTTATAGAAGCGTTAACACACAGCTTTTCTAATTGTTTGCCAGAAGAAAAAAGAAAAATGCCACAAATAGTATATGCAGGAAATAATTTAAGTCCTGTATATATGAATGATTTATTAGATTTTATATCAGATAAAGATGTATCTATAAATGTTATTTCAAAATCAGGAACTACTACAGAACCAGCAATTGCTTTTAGAATTTTTAGAGAAGTATTAGAAACTAAATATGGAGTTGTAGAAGCAAGAAAAAGAATTTATGTTACAACAGATAAGAAAAAAGGTGCTTTAAAAACATTAGCAGATGAAGAAAAATATGAAACTTTTGTAATACCAGATAATGTAGGTGGAAGATTTTCTGTTCTTACAGCAGTAGGATTATTACCGATAGCAACTAGTGGTGTGGATATAGATAAATTAATGAAAGGTGCAAAAAATGCACAAGAAAAATACTCTAATCCAAATTTAAAAAATAATGAATGTTATAAATATGCAGTAGCAAGAAATTTATTATATAGATCTGGAAAAACAATAGAAATATTAGCAAATTATGAGCCAAAACTTCATTATATGACAGAATGGTGGAAACAACTTTATGGAGAAAGTGAAGGAAAAGACTTAAAAGGAATATTTCCAGCAGGTGTTGACTTAACAACAGATTTGCATTCTATGGGACAATATATTCAAGATGGAAGAAGAGATTTAATGGAAACAGTACTTAAAATAGGAACAAATTCTTCTGAAATTACAATTCAACCAGATGACCAAAATTTAGATGGATTAAATTATTTGGCTGGAAAGACTTTAGGATATGTAAATAATAAAGCAATGGAAGGAACAGTACTTGCACATGTTACTGGAAATGTTCCAAATTTTATGATAGAAATTGATAAATTAGATGAAGAAAATATAGGATCATTAATATATTTCTTTGAAAAAGCTTGTGCAATTTCAGGTTCTCTTTTAGGAGTAAATCCATTTAATCAACCAGGTGTTGAAGAATATAAAAAGAATATGTTTAAATTATTAGAAAAACCAGGGTATTAAGGAGATAAAATGATAAAACATGTAGTATTATTTAAATTTAAAGATACAATACAAAACATAAAAGAAAAATTTAATAATTGTAAAAATAATTTAGATGGAATAATAGACATAGAATTTGGAGATAATTGTAGTTTAAAAAAACATCTTAATCATGGTTTCAATTATGGATTATTTATGACTTTTAAAGATAATGAAGTAGTGAAAATATATAATGATTTTGAAGAACATAAAAAAGCTCAAGAAATAATGAAAGAGTATCAAGAAGATTTATTGGTATTTGATATTGAATGTTAATAATATAAATAACTGGCACAAAATTTTATTTTAGTGCCAGTTTAAATTTTATTTATTGGTATATATTTTTTCTTTTTTATTTTTTTTAGATTTTGATATATTTTCTTCTTTATTTATTAATTCATTTGGAGAAAAATTTTTTATTTCATCAAGATAATTTAATTTATCTAGATTTTCTAGAATATCTAATTTTTTTGAAATTAAAGTAAGTTTTCTTAAAACAGCAAT
>CATJZH010000175.1 GCA_949746285.1 uncultured Clostridia bacterium | reverse complement strand
GCAAATGGTTTATCTTTAATGTGGGAAATGATTTATATAGCATCTAGTTTAAGATTACCTATAGTAATGTCTTTAGTTAACAGAGCTGTTTCAGGGCCTTTAAATATTCATAACGACCATTCAGATGCAATGGGAGTTAGAGATGCTGGTTGGATTATGTTATTTTCAGAAAACAACCAAGAAGCTTATGATAATTTATTAATGGCACATAGAATAGCAGAACATAAAGATGTTCAATTACCTTTAATGGTATGTCAAGATGGATTTATAACATCACATTCAATAGAAAATATTGAACTTTTAGAAGACGATAAAGTTAAAAACTTTGTAGGCACTTATAAACCAGAACATTATTTATTAAATGATAAAGAACCTATGGCTGTTGGTCCTTTAGATTTACAAGCATATTTATTTGAACATAAAGCTCAACAAGCAGTCGCAATGAAAAAAGCAAAACAAGTAATAGCTGAAGTTTCTAAAGAATTTGAAAAAATATCTGGAAGAAAATATGAATTTTTTGAAAAATACAAATTAGATGATGCAGAATTAGTAATTGTTTGTATGAATTCAACAGCAGGAACTACAAAAGCTACTGTTGATGAATTAAGAGAGCAAGGTATAAAAGCTGGATTATTAAAAGTAAGAATGTTTAGACCATTCCCTGCTGAAGAAATTGCTGAAGCTCTTAAAAATGCTAAAGCTGTAGCTGTTTTAGATAAAGCAGATTCTTTAAATGCAGTTGGTGGTGCTTTGTATGAAGATGTTACTTCAGGAATGTTTGTAAATAATGTTAATGTTCCAACAATAAACTATGTATATGGAATTGGTGGTAGAGATACAACAGTTTCAGATATAAAAAGTGTTTATAAAGATTTAGAGGTAATTGCTAATGAGCAGAAAAAACAAGAAAATGGTTCTAAAGTAAAAATAGAAAAACCTTATAGATATTTAGGATTAAGGGGGGAAATTTAATATGGCATATAATCATAAAGAAGTAATTGCAAATAAACCTTCAAGATTTACATCTGGTCATAGGATGTGTGCTGGTTGTGGAGCGCCATCTGTTGCAAGAACAATATTAAGGGCATTAAAACCAGAAGACCACGCAGTCATATCTGGTGCTACTGGATGTATGGAAGTTTCAACATTTATTTATCCATATACTTCTTGGACAGATTCTTTCATTCATACAGCATTTGAATGTGCTGCTGCTACATTAAGTGGTTCAGAAGCTGCTTATAAGGCAATGAAACGTCAAGGTAAGTTACCTGAAGATAAAACCACAAAATTTATTGCTTTTGGTGGAGATGGTGGAACTTACGATATTGGTCTTCAAAGCTTATCAGGAGCTATGGAAAGAGGACATGATATGGTTTATGTATGCTATGATAATGGTGCTTACATGAATACAGGTATTCAACGCTCTTCTGCAACTCCAAAATTTGCTGACACAACAACAACACCAGCAGGAAGTGTTATTCCCGGAAAGATGCAAGCTAGAAAGGATTTAGCTAAAATTATGGTGGGGCATCATCTTCCATACGTTGCTCAAACAATAGCACTTAATAATTATAAAGACTTATATGAAAAAGCAGAAAAAGCTATTTATACTGAAGGTGCTTGTTTCTTGAATGTATTAGCACCTTGTCCTAGAGGATGGGGATATAATACAGAAGATTTAATGGAAATAAACAAATTAGCAGTTGACACATGCTACTGGCCTTTATATGAAGTTATAGATGGTGTTTATAAAATCTCTTATAAACCAGCTAAAAAACTTCCTATAGAAGAATTCTTAAAACCTCAAAAAAGATTTAAACACATGTTTAAACCAGGTAATGAATGGATGGTAGAAGAATTCCAAAAAGAAGTAGATAATAGATGGCAAGAATTATTAGATTTAGAAGAAATAACAAATAAAATAGCAGAATAAATTTTATAAAAAAGGTACTATATAAAAAATGTTTTATATGGTACCTTTTTTGTTTTTCGCTATTTTTCGACACTTTTCCCTAAAAAATCTCTTATTTACGGTATAATTTTATTATACTTATTTTTTTCAAAATATTCTATTGCAAGATCTTGCAAAACGAATTCCTAAAAAATAGAATATTAGTACTTAGCTAAATATAAAAATTTTAGTTTTATAACTATTAAAATAAATTTTAGCTACTTTTTTCTGTACAAAAGAAAATTTTTATTTATTTTTTTCTTATAAAAATACAAAAGAACTTATAAGTTAATAATTAATGGACGGTTATGCAATTTTTATTTTGTACATATCGTCCATTGTTATTTTATTGAAATTCTATAAAAATTATAGTAAAATAAAGATATTATAATGTAAAGGATATATATATGAATTTAATACAAGAAACAAAATTTATTATGAACAAATATAATATTGTAGCTAATAAAGGATATGGGCAAAATTTTTTAATTGATGAGTCTACTGTAAATACTATTGTTAGTAAAGCTAATGTATGTAAAGAAGACTTAATAATTGAAATAGGCCCTGGGCTTGGAACTCTAACTTCTTTACTTTTAAATACTGCTGGTAAAGTTATTTGTGTTGAACTTGATTCTAGAATGATTAAGATTTTAACTGAAAGATTTTCTTTATATAAAAATTTTGAACTAATAAATAACGATATATTAAAAGTTAATTTGAAGAAATTGATAAACTGCAATTCAAATTTTAAAAATGTTAAAGTAGTGGCTAATCTTCCCTACTACATTACTACTCCCATAATAATGAAATTATTGGAAGATAAATTAGACTTAAAAAGTATTACTGTTATGGTTCAAAAAGAAGTAGCTGCTAGACTTGCTGAAAAACCTGGTGGAAAGGAAACGGGATCAATTACATATAGTATAAATTACTATACAAATCCTAAAATAATTCTAGATGTTTCTAAAGATTGTTTTATACCCAGTCCAAAAGTAGATTCTTCTGTATTACAATTAGAGGTTTTGGATAAACCAAAAATAGAAGTAGAAAATGAACAACTTTTTTTCAAAATTATAAAATCAGCATTTATTCAAAAAAGGAAAACTCTTATAAACTCACTTTCTAATTCAGGTATTGAAAAAAAAGAAATTATAGAAAATATTTTAAAAGAACTTCAAATAGATACTAAAGTTCGAGCAGAACAATTAACTTTAAATGATTTTGGAAATATTTCAGACAAATTAAATCATATAAAAAATTGCCTATAAACTTAGGCAATTTTTTCTTTTATTTCTTCTAAGGCTCTTGCTAATTGATCTGGACATGAAGTTCCCTTACCATTACAATCAATTCCTTTTAATTTCTTTATTGCTTCATTAATATTCATTCCAGCTACTAATATTGAAATACCTTTTCTATTACCATCACATCCACCTATTATTTCTACAGATTTTATTATTTCGCCTTCCACTTCAATATTCATTTGTCTAGAGCAAACTCCCTTTGGTTCATACCTATATACCATATTAACTCCTCCTTATTAGTATGTTAAAAACTTACAATTTCATTATATATTCTTACTATATATTGATCTGTCATTCCTGACATATAATCTATTATTGCCCTACAATAATTTTTTATATCATTTAAATCATAAACTATCTTATTAAAATATTTTTCTTCATCTCTTCCCTCTATATTTGCATATGTTTCAAGCCATGCTGAAAATTCCTCTGATAGTACTGGATAATATCTTTTCATCTTTTTAATATTTTTTACAGTGGCTGTTCCATTATATTCTTTTTTTAGTGTATAAAAAATTTCATTCATTAATACAGTAAAATATCTTATTGTAGGTTGTATTTTGTCACTTTTATATATTTTTTCATTGTTAAAATTTCTGATTTTTTCCATAGTATCATGAGCTTCTTTTGAAAATCTTAACCCATCATCTAAATTGCTATTTTTACACAAATCACCAGTTAAATATCCTATTATGCTAGTATTATTTATTCTTATATGTTCTATAGCTTTATCAATGTTTTGAAGTTCTCTATCATTTAAAAGTTTCATTTCCTTTGCATCTTCTAAATCTCTGCCTAAATATGAAATATTATCTGCTATTTTTACAACACAAGCTTCCCATGTATATGGTGCATATTTATTTGAATATGTAAACTCTTTTAAGTCTATAGCCTCTTCTCTTGGTTTTTGACCTGAAATTGCAGGATTTCCACAATGACCAAGTATTCCATCTCTAACAGCATAAGTTAAATTTAGATTTCTTTTTATTCCTGCTATATCTCTTAATAATTCTATATTTTCAACAAAATTTAATCCATTCCATCCATGCCAAAATTTTTCACCATATTCTCTTTGAGCAATTTCTGATAATATTTTTTCACCTTGATGACCAAATGGACTATGCCCGATATCATGTACAACTGCTATTGCTTTAGTTAATTCTGTATTTAAACCTAAAAAATTTGCAATCGTATTACTTATTGAATCTACTAAATTTACATGTTCAATTCTTGTACATATGTGATCATTTTTAGGTGCAAAAAAAACTTGTGTTTTATGCTTTAATCTTCTATAACCATTACAATTTATAACTCTTGTATAATCTCTATCAAATTCTGTACGCATAGGAGCATCACCATAAATAGGATCATATAATTTTTCTGCCCTATGTGTAGCTTTTTCCCATTTTTCATTTTCTTCAAACATTGCCTGTTTTTCAAATTTTTTCATCATTAGTTCTATCCTTTGTTATCTTATATTTCATTTAATAAATCTTCTAATTCTTCTTTTGAAAAATGATACTCTTTATTACAAAAATGACATATAGTATCTGCTTTTCCATCTTCATTTATTATTTTAGACAATTCTTCTTTTCCTATTGAAATAAGTCCTTTTTCAAACTTTTCTTTGTTACAATCGCATTCATATATCATATTTAATTCTTGTGCTAAAATTAAGATATTCTCATCTCCTGTGACAATTTTTGCAATATCTTCTAAACTCTTATTTTGAGAAATCATTTCACTAATAGTTGGTGCTGTTTCTAATGCTTTTTCTATTTTTACAATATCTTCTTCAGTAGCATCTGGCATTAATTGAATCATATATCCACCTGATGATTTTACACCATTTTTATTAACCAGTACTCCTAATGCAATTACTGTTGGTTTTTGCTTTGATTGTGCAAAATATTCTGTAAAATCCTCTGCTATTTCTCCTGACACTAATGGCACTAATCCAGTATAGTTAGTATCTGTTACTTCATTTTTATTTATTATATTTAAAAATCCATTTTTTCCAATAGCTCCACCTACGTCTAATTTTCCATTTGATTTTAATGGCAATTCTACATGAGGGTTATCTACACATACTTTTACTTTCGATGTTACATCATCTCTTTTGACTACTGAGATTAACTTTCCCATTGGTCCATCACCTTTTATTTGAAGTGTTATATAATCATCTTTTTCTTTTATATCTGTAAATCCCATCATTCCTGATATAGTGGCAAATCTTCCCATTGCTGCAGTTGTAGTTGGTGTTAAATCATGTAAGTTTCTAATTTCTTCTACTAATTCTGTTGTATTTGTACAAACTAAACTAACTTTTCCATCATATGCCAAAAATTTTGCAACTCTATTCATTTTATCTCCTTACTTTTTTGAAAATATGTTTTAAATTTCTATTTACTAAACACTCTTTTTACATCTTTATATGTTGCCATAAGTAATTCATATTTCATTGCTTCTGATAAGTCTTCATTATACATCGCATTTGATATGGGTATCGTATATGAATTATATTTAGGCATAAAAAATCTTGTTTTTACTATATAATCTATTAAACAATCATTTTCATTAACCTCTATATCATGTCTTTTTAAAAAACTTTTTAATAAATTTGTATATTCGTCATGAAAATAATTGAAAACTTTTGTATATTCTTTCTTTTGTTCCATTTGTTTTAATTCTTCTTCTATTAGCACGTTTTTCACCTCATATATTGTCCAATTATTAAGTTTATTTTATAATATCTTGATTAAATTTACAAGTCAAATTTTAGTAACTATTTTAAGTTATAAAGAATAATATAATTATATCAGTTTTAAACTACATATAAATAAAGAAAGGAATTAAAATATGAATACACTTAGATTAAATTCTAGAGGTCCTGAAGTTGAGCTTTTACAGAGCACTCTATTAAAACTTGGATTTTACAATGGTGCTATTGATGGTATCTTCGGATTTCAAACTTTTAATGCCGTACAAAGATTTCAAAAAGACTTTGGTCTGTCAGTTGATGGCATTGTGGGGACAAATACTTGGAATGCTTTAATGCCATATATCAATGGTTATACTACCTATACTATAAAAGAAGGAGATACTTTTCATAGCCTAGCACAAAAATATTCTACTACTACTGATGCTATAATTTATGCAAACCCTGATGTTGATTATAATAATCTATCTATTGGAGAAGAGATTATTATTCCTTTTGGAAGTGTTATTCCTACAAATATAAGTTACACTTCTCAAATTTTAAATATGAATATTTCTGCTATACAAACTATCTATCCTTTTCTCGATATTACTTCTATTGGTACTAGTGCTTTAGGAAGAAGAATTCAAAGTATAAAGTTTGGTAACGGTCAAAAAGAGGTATTTTATTGTGCCGCTACACATGCAAATGAATGGATTACTGCTCCGTTACTAATGAAATTCTTAGAAAATTTATCAAAAAGCTATGTAAATAATTTAAATATTTTTGGATATAATGCACGTGAATTATATAATAATGTCTCTTTATATATTGTTCCTATGGTTAACCCTGATGGGGTAGATTTAGTAACAGGATTGTTAACTGAAAATTCTTGGGCTTATAATAATGCTAAACGTATTGCTTCAAATTTTCCAGATATCCCTTTTCCAAGTGGTTGGAAAGCTAATATTGAAGGGATTGACTTAAACTTACAATTCCCAGCAGGGTGGGCTGAAGCAAAAGAAATAAAATATGCACAAGGATTTAATAAACCAGCTCCTCGTGATTTTGTTGGATATGGTCCTCTTACAGCTCCTGAATCTGTTGCCCTATACAACTTTACTTTAAGACATAATTTTAGTTTAATGATAACTTACCATACACAAGGTAGAGTAATTTATTATCAATATCAAGATCAAACTCCACCTAATAGCAAAAAAATAGCTGAAGAATTTGCTCAAATTTCTGGATATACAGCTGAAGAAGTTCCTAAAAATTCAAGTTTTGCAGGATTTAAAGATTGGTTTATTTTATACTACAATAGACCTGGATTTACAATTGAAGTTGGTTTAGGGGAAAATCCAATTCCTGTTTCTCAATTTGCCGGAATTTATAGAGAAAATTTGGGAATCTTAGTTACTGGGTTGCTGCAATAATTTAATAAACTTAAATTATAAATAAAAAATCGTGATTAAGCTATATTAAATCACGATTTTTTATTTATAACTTGTATAAATGTCAATGATGTGAAACATAAAAATAATTCAATCATATATAATTTTATACTTTTATGCTACCGCTTCTAATTCATTTCTTTTTTCTTTTGGTGTTAAATATCCTAATACTGCCATTGGTATTTGATTAGATCTTTTTAAATATGCTGCTCCTTGCTTCCTTAAATCCTCTAAACTATAAAATTTTAAATAACTATAAAATCTTTCATTATCATTCCTGTGACTTCTTTCTACTTTTCCATTATGCTCTGGTGTTCTCGGCTTTATTTTATGATGTCTTATTTCTAATTCTTTTAATAATTTACTTAATGGATGTTCTTTCTTTATTTTAGCTTTATTATATGTGAATTCTGTTCCATTATCAGTTTGTATTTCTTTTGCTTTATATCCATAATGTTTTATGCACCTCTTTACAAAATCCACTGTATTCGTTGGGGTATGTTCCATATACCAATATAAATATCTTTCTCTGCTTGCTTCATCTATACATGTATATTGATAAAATTTTATTTCCTTTGCTATGTTTGGCAATTTACATGCCTTTGGCACATATTTCACATCTATTTGCCATTTTTCTCCTATTTCTTTCGGTGTATCATATTTTTTATTATGCTTTTTCTTTGATGTGTTTTTTATATTCATTCCCTTATAAAACTTTATATTTAATCTTTTCATTACTCTATATAATGCTATTATTGTCCTACTATATCCCTTATCTCTTTTTAATTTATACCATAATTCGTTTAATGTTATTCTTGGATTTCTTCTTACATAATTTCTTATCCATCTTATTTCTTGATTTGTATGACTTTTCGGGTGTCTACTTTTCGGTTTATGTGATTTATCTTTCAAGCTTTCTACTGTTCCATCATACTTTTTATTCCATCTCCATAATGAAATTCTTGAAATATGATATTTTCTACATACATAATCTATATCACCACAGTTTCTATACATTTTTACTGCATATATTCTTGTATTTGTATCATGGGGTAGATATCTTTTATTCTTTTGTGATATAATATTTTTCATAAGTGATTCATCTCCTTTATATAAT
>CATJZH010000174.1 GCA_949746285.1 uncultured Clostridia bacterium | reverse complement strand
TACAGAAATTTAAAAATAGACTCAATAAGAGCACTATCAGAAGGAAAGCATTTAAAATTAACTTTAAAAGATGGAAATGCCATTATAAATGCAATTGGATTTAATATGGGAAAATACACAGAAGAATATTTAATTGGAGACAAAGTAGATGTAATAGGACTTCTAGAAATAAATACTTTTAATGGAATAGAAAATGTTCAAATAAATATGAAAGATATTAGAAAGTCGTATTGATAAAAAACAAGAAGGGGATTTATATATGTCAGAAACTAAACAAGTAACAATAAATGATATAATTGAAAAACAAAAACAAAAATATCCAAATACAAATGAAATACTTATTAGAAAAGCTTATGAATTTGCAAATAAGTATCATGGAGATCAATGTAGGAAATCTGGTGAACCATATATGATACATCCAATAAATGTTGCTTATATTTTAGCATCATTAGAACTTGATGATGAGACTATATGTGCAGCACTTCTTCATGATGTAGTGGAAGATACACCAGTAACTCATGAGGATTTAGTAAGAGAATTTGGACAGGCAATAGCTGAAATGGTAGCTGGTGTTACAAAGCTTGGTACACTAAGATATACAACACAAGAAGAACAACAAGTTGAAAATTATAGAAAAATGTTTCTTGCGATGGGAAAAGATATAAGAGTTATACTTATAAAATTAGCAGATAGACTTCATAATATGAGAACACTAAAATATTTAACAAGAGATAGACAAATTGCAAATGCTCAAGAAACTCAAGATTTATATGCACCACTTGCTAATAGATTAGGTATATATTCATTAAAGTGGGAACTTGAAGATTTAAGTTTTAAATATTTGCATCCAGAAGAATTTCATGAAATAATTGCAGGATTAGACAAAAAAAGAGAAGAGAGATTAAAATTTTTAAATAAAATACAGGAAGATTTAGAAGAGGAAATAAAAAATGAAGGAATAAAAGCAGATATAACAGGAAGAGCCAAACATTTATATAGTATTTATAGAAAAATGCAAAGAGACAATAAAAATTTAGATCAAATTTATGATTTGTTTGCACTTAGAATTTTAGTAAATGATGTAAAAGATTGCTATGCGGTTTTGGGAATTGTACATGAAATGTATACACCAATGCCAGGAAGATTTAAAGATTATATAGCTGTTCCTAAAAAGAATATGTATCAGTCTATACATACTACATTATTAGGACCTAAAGGAACACCCTTTGAAGTTCAAATTCGTACTTGGGACATGCATAGAACAGCAGAGTTTGGTATTGCTGCACATTGGGCATATAAAGAAGCAAATAACAAAGGAAAAAAAGCCAATGTTATAGTTACTGAGGACAAGTTAGCTTGGCTTCGTGAAACATTAGAATGGCAAAAGAATACAGAAAATCCAGATGAATTTTTAAATACATTAAAAACAGAGTTGTTTGAAGATGAAGTTTATATATTTACACCTAAAGGTATGATTAAAGTATTACCAAAAGGTGCTACTCCAATAGATTTTGCGTACAGCATACATGAACAAATTGGACATAAAATGATAGGATGTAAAATAAACAGTAAAATGATGCCTATTATAACACCACTTCGAAATGGAGATATAGTAGAAATATTAACATCAGAACAAACTAAAGGACCAAGTAGAGACTGGCTTAAATTTGTAAAGAGTTCTTCTGCTAAAACAAGAATAAATCAATGGTTTAAAAGAGCACAAAGAAGTGAAAATATTGAAAAAGGTAAAGATGCAATTGAAAGAGAAGTTAAGAAAATTGGAATTAAATATTCAGATTTAGTAAAGCCAGAGTGGTTGCAACTTGCCATAGACAGATATAAATTCCAAACAGTAGATGATTTGTATGCGAGTATAGGATTTGGTGGAATTTCTGTAAACAAATTAATGGCAAGGCTTTTAGATGAATATAGAAAAGAACATGAAGATGAAGATTTTGAAGAGAAAATTGAAGAATTGGCTAAAGCCAAACCATCAAGAATAAAACCTTCAAAAACAGGTGTTGTAGTAAAAGGAATTGACAATTGTTTAGTAAAACTTTCAAAATGTTGTAATCCATTACCAGGAGACGAAATAGTTGGGTATATTACAAAAGGAAGAGGAGTGTCAGTACATCGTACAGATTGCGCAAATGTAAAAGATCTATTAAATGAAGAAAATAGAATGATTGATGTTTATTGGTTTGATGATGTTAATGGTTCTTATAAAGTTGAAATTGAAATATTAGCAAATGATAGAAGTGGTTTATTAAAAGATATAATAAAACAAGTAGAAAGTGCTAAAATAAAATTAAATGGAATGAATACAAGAGTTACTAAAGAAGCAATTGCAATAATTGATTTATCGCTAGAAGTTGAAAACATAGATACTTTAAATAAAATATTAGCTTCTTTTAGAAATATTGAAAGTGTGTATGAGGTTAGCCGTAAAAGAGGATAAATTATTATAAGATAGGAGAAAACAAATGATATTAAAAAGATTACAAGTAAAGACTCCTCAAGTAGGATTACTTACAAATTCTTATATAGTATGTGATGAAGAAACAAAAGAAGCACTGGTAATAGATCCAGGTGGCGAACCTGAAAAAATTGCTGAAACTTTAGATATATTAGAAGGCAATTTAAAATATATTTTTATAACGCATTGCCATGCAGACCACATAGGTGGAATAGCAGAACTTAAAAGACGCAAAGGTGGAAAAATTCTTATAAGTAGACCTGATAGTGAAGGACTATATAATGAAGATATAAATTTAGCATATTATATAAATATGGAAAAGCCAGAGCTTGAAGCTGATTCTAGAGTTGATGATGAAGATTTAATTCATGTAGGGAATATAGAATTTAAAGTTATTTCTACACCAGGTCACACAAAAGGTGGATTATGTTTATATTCTGAAAAAGAAGGATTAGTTTTTACAGGAGATACCTTATTTTCAGGAACTTGGGGAAGAACAGATTTGCCAACAGGAAACTTTGAAGAAATAATTACATCAATTACAAATAGATTAATGCCACTTCCTGATGATACAATAGTTTATCCTGGACATGGCAAAATTTCAATGATACAAGATGAAAGAAATATATATTTAGAACTAAAACCAAAAGATTTCTAAAACTTAAAGAGGGAGTGATATAAATGATACAAAAACCAAAAGGAACAAAAGACTTATTGCCAGAAGAAAGCTATAAATGGCAAGAAGTTGAAAAAAATATAAAGCAAGTATTAGATAATTATAATTTTAAAGAAATAAGAGTTCCAGTATTTGAACATACAGAATTATTTCAAAGAGGTGTTGGAGAAACAACAGATGTTGTTCAAAAAGAAATGTATACTTTTGAAGATAAAGGAGGAAGAAGTATTACATTAAGACCAGAGGGTACAGCTGGTGCAGTAAGAGCATACATAGAAAATGGTATGGCAAGTATGCCAAATCCTGTAAAGTTATGGTATAACATGGGAATGTATAGATATGAAAATGTTCAAAAAGGAAGGTTAAGAGAATTTCATCAAATTGGAATAGAATTAATTGGCTCAGAAAGCTCTTTAGCAGACATTGAAACAATTTTAGTTGCTAGTCAAATTTTTAAAGTATTAAATATTCCAAATATAAAATTAAATATAAATAGCATAGGTTGTCCAAAATGTAGAAGAGAATACCAAAAAATATTGAAAGAATTTATAGGAAAAAACCTAGATAAATACTGTGATACTTGTAAAACAAGATTTGAAAAAAATCCTATGAGAATTTTGGACTGTAAGGAAAAAAAATGTAAAGAGTTAAATAAGGGAGCTCCAAAAATGCTTGATTATTTGTGTGAAGAATGTAAAGAGCATTTTGAAAATGTAAAAAGAATGTTAGAAGCTTCTGGAATAAAATATGAAATAGATAGTAGTATTGTTAGAGGATTAGATTATTATACAAAAACAGTATTTGAATTTATAGATGGGGAATCTGGACTTACTGTTTTAGGTGGCGGTAGATATGATGGCTTAATAGAAGAACTTGGAGGACAATCAGTGCCAGCTGTTGGTTTTGCAACAGGTATGGAAAGACTTATGGAAATGTACAATGAAAATAATGAGTTAAATGAGAAAGTTCCAGATTTATATATACTTTCAAATGGAATAGAGGAAAATAGGAAGGCTTTAGAAATTTCAGAGGAATTACGAAAAGAAAATTACATAATAGAAAAGGATGTTTGCGAGCGAAGCTTTAAAGCACAAATGAAATATGCAAATAAAATAAATTCAAAATATCTTTTAGTAATTGGTGAAAATGAAATAAAAACTAATATAGCTAAAATAAAAAATATGGAAACTGGAGAAGAAAAAGATGTTAATTTAAATGTTCAAGAAATAAAAAAATGTATTAGGTGAATAGCTTAAATATAATAGGTGAGCACTGACATCTGCATAAAGAAGCAGGTGACAGTGCTCATTTTGTTGTTAAAATAAATTAGTTATATACTGCACAATAGCCTGTGCAACTTCTCCAAGCAATCCCAAAATAACTGAGCTTGCTAGGATAAACAAACAAATCGCTATGAAACAACCACAACCGCAACCACCGCAACCAATATCTGGTTCTTCTTTTTTGTTTTTTTTCTTCTTAGGTTCGTATTTGTAGGTTGTTCCAATACCTTTGGGAACTTCTTCTAAGTCAATAACTTCATCTTCCTCAAAAAGGCCATCTACAAATTGATCAATAGACATATCAATAAAGTCAGATAATTTAATATTGGAAGTATAAGGACCTTCATGAATAATTTCCCCGTTATTTATATAGATACAATGATTGTCTCTAGTTTTAAAAACTGTACTGAAGTTTGGTGCAGTAAGTTCTAAAACTTTCCATCCATCATCATCTATATATTCCTTCCGTGATATAGTTTGCTTGCTTTTTCCCATATATAAGCTCCTCCTCTTATTTGATAACTTTAATTATATCAAAGAAATTATTTTATGTCAACGAACCTTGAAGATAGAACTATTTTTGTAATAATTGAATTAATACTTAATATAATTGAATAGTAAGTGAGGTTGATATGATAAATTTAGCAGTTATAAGTTTAAAAGATATAATTCGTTTTTTTAGAAATATCATAATAATTTTGATTATAGTAATAATTCTTTTTAAAGTAATAGGTGTGATTAAAAACCTAAATTATACAAAGTTAGAAGAGTTAAAAGAAAATAGTTTTGCAAATAATTCTTATATAAATATATTAGATAAAACTATTTTAGTAGCAAATTCATTTAAAAATGGAGAAATGCTTGTAAAAGAAGAAAGTGGAATAAAAAAGGTTCTAATGTCAGAGTTAGTTATTTTAGAGACAGAAGAAGAACTTATGGAATTAGAGAATCAAGAAGAAATGATAAATAAAGAAGATACAGATAAATTAGAGGATATAGTTTCTAACGAAAATATGGAAACAAAACAGCCAGTGGAGAATATACCTAGTGCAATATCAACAAAAGTAATTTCTGAAAATAATAAAACAGATAAATTTACTAATGTATATAAAAGTGTAAAAATAAAAAATGAATCAAAATATGCATTAACAGAAGAGATGGTAACTCCTAATATTAATTTTGAAAACAAAAAAGATATTATAATATATCACACACACACTTGTGAGAGTTATACACCAACAGCAAATAATAATTATGTAGCAAGCGGAAATTTTAGGACAACAGATTTGAATCAAAGTGTTGCACGAGTAGGTACAGAACTTACAAATAATTTAGCTGCATATGGATTTAATATAAATCATAATACAGATTATCATGATTATCCAGCATATACAGGTTCATATACAAGAGGATTATCAACAATACAAAATATTTTATCAAGCATGCCAAATACAGAATTTGTTATAGATTTACATAGAGATGCTTTGGGAAGTAATAGTGCATATGCACCAACTGTACAAATAGGAGAAGAAATAGGAGCACAAGTAATGTTTGTTATGGGAACAGATGGTGGAGGATTGGAGCATCCAAATTGGTTAAATAATTTGAAATTAGCAATCAAAATACAAGAAAAAGCAAATGAGATGTATCCAGGGCTATTTAAACCAATAATCTTAAGAGATTCCAGATATAATCAGCATGTAAGTAAAGGTGCATGTATAATTGAAGTCGGTGCAACTGGAAATACTATTGAGCAATGTAATATAAGTATGAAATATTTAGCGAGTGTAATAAATGAAGTAATGAATAAATAAAAAGAACAATGATGTAGACGAGTGAGTAAAAGATATTAAAATATCTCGTCCATGTCATTGCTTTTTTTCATTAAATTCAATTACTTTATGTGTATAATCTAAGTTTGCTATTGGGTCTTTTTCGTATCCAAGAGTATATATGTTTGTTGCTAATATATCTTTGGAAATCATATTTCGTAAAGTATTGTTATTAGAGTTTTCCATAAATTTTTTTACAGAAACAATTATATTTAGTTTAGGATTGGCTGCTGCAATTGCTGAAATAATACGCTTACCATGCTTATTAAAACCTAATACACGAATATAAGGGTTAACTCTTCTAGAAGAGCTAATATCTTTTGAGGAAATATTAAGTAGAGCATATAATAAGATCCTTTGAATTCTGCTTTGAGTATATCGTTTTGATTTTATATTTTTAATTAAATCATCTAATTTATTGCAAGTATTTGCTGCCATTTTAATTTTATTTTCTAATCCTTCAGATACATCTGGAAGGTTAGCTATCTCAGATAGTGTCATTCTCCTAAGAGTATAAATAATTTCTTTTTCAAAACAAGATAAACTTGAAATTATTTTTCCGTAATTTATTTCCTTGTCTAAAAGCTCATAAGTTTCGTAAGGTACAACATAATGTACATTTTTTTTATTTTGAACCATGGTTCTTATAGCAGTAGCACTAGCAATACCTTTTTTTACTTGTTTACTATTATAATCGCTGTAATCTCTTTTAATAGTAAGTGGAGTTATATGACTTCTATGTTTTTTTAAAGATTTTAAGTATTCTATTCCTAATATATTATTAGGATTGTTTAATATTTCAGAATATCTTTTAGAATTACCAAAAAACTGGGATAAAGCAATTTCTCTAGCTCTAGGGTAAGATAATCCAGATTTTAATTGAGCTGTTATTAAAGATGAGAACTCTTTTGGTTCTTGGTAAAGAATATTTGCAACATCATTTAAAGGAGCAATCTCTCCAATTTCACTTCCAAAAGAAATAAAATCAACTACTCCTAAACTATTTAAAATTTTTACTGCACCATCTGCAAAATTTTCAGCACTTGAAATAGCGTAAACAGTAGGTAATTCAATAACTAAATCAACACCAGCTTCTAAAGCCATTTCAGTTTTAACCCATTTATTTACAAGAGAAGTATCACCACGCTGAACAAAATTTCCACTCATAACAACAACAGAAAAATCTGTTTTAGTAAGTTCTTTTGATTTTTGCAAATGGTGTAGATGTCCATTATGAAAAGGGTTATATTCGGAAACTATGCCTAAAATTCCATCCAAAATAAATCACCACCCATATTGTAATATTGATAATTTACTGGTATAATATCATAGATTTATCAAAAAAACAATAAATATATTAAGTGAGAGGATATTTTATGAAAGAAGTTACAATTTATACAGATGGAGCTTGCTCAGGAAATCCCGGACCAGGAGGATGGGGAGCAATACTTATGTATAATGGAGCCCAAAAGGAAATTTCAGGTTCAAATAAAGAAACTACTAATAATATAATGGAAATAACGGCTGTTTTAGAAGCCATTAAGTTATTAAAAGAAGAGTGCAAAGTAAAGATTTATAGTGATAGTGCTTATGTAGTAAATGCTTTTAATCAAGGCTGGATTTATAATTGGATTAAAAATAGTTGGAAAACTGCAAATAAAGAACCAGTAAAAAATAAAGAATTATGGGAAGAACTATATAATTTAACTAAAAAACATGATGTAGAATTTGTAAAAGTAAAAGGACATAGTGATAATGAATTCAATAATAGATGTGATTATTTAGCAACAAGTGCAATAAAAGCTTTATAAAATTTGGAGGGATATTTTGAAAGTTATAGGAATAACAGGTTCATCAGGATCAGGAAAAACAACTTTAACTCAAATATTAAATAAGAAAAAAGAAATAAGTGTAATAGATGCAGATAAAGTAGTAAAGGAAATGAGTGTTCCAAATACGGATTATTTGAATGCAATAAAAGAGACCTTTGGATTAGAAATGTTTTTAGAAGATGGGAATTTGAATAGAAAATTACTTGGGAATAGGATTTATAGTGAAAAAGAATCACTTGAAAAATTAAATAAATTAACATTTAAATATGTAGTAGAAGAGATTTTAAAAAGAATAGAAAGTACTACACAAGAAAATAAAAATATAAAATATTTAATTATAGATGCACCATTATTGTTTGAATCAGGATTAAATAGATATTGTGATTATGTTATTGCACTAATTGCAAATAGAAATTTAAAAATAAAAAGAATATGTAAAAGAGATAATATAGACGAAAAAACAGCACAAAGTAGATTAAATATACAAAAAGAAGATTCGTATTATATAAAAAAAGCAGATTTTGTAATAGAAAATAATGAAAAGTGTAATTTAGAAAAAGAAATAGAGTCAATTTTGTCCAATTGGGGACGTTAGTTTTGGGACATTTTTGTCCAATTACATACGTATGTTATTTTATAATATCTTAAATATATAATAAAATTTATTCAAAATCTCGGCAATACTCCGTTTTCACCAAAATTGTAATATTTTCAAAGCACAGCACCCTCAAGGATAAACTTGAGATTCCCTCTGCTT
>CATJZH010000173.1 GCA_949746285.1 uncultured Clostridia bacterium | reverse complement strand
TGTAGATAAATTCATATTGAAACACTCCTATTTTTACATATTAATACAATATATCTTATATTTTATTACATTATAATAATAATAATATTTTTTTTCAAGGAAATAACGTTATTTAATTGTTACATTTTTGTAACTATATTACAAAAATGTAACAAAAGGAATAAAAAAACTTATTTGTAAAATAATAGTAAATATATGTTTAGAAAGGAGAGAATGTATAAAATGATGAAAATAAAAAATATAGTTATAATATTTGTATTACTTACTATTTTAGTAAGTATATTTTCAATATGTTATTCATTATCTAAATATGGTTCAAGAGGAGAAGAAGTAAAGAAAATACAAACAAAGCTTAAAAATTGGGGATATTATAATGGTGGTATAGATGGAATTTATGGTTCTAAGACTTTTGAGGCAGTAAAAAAATTTCAAAGAAAGAACGGACTAACAGTAGATGGGATTGCAGGCAAGAATACATTAAATGCGTTGGGAATAATATCAACGTCAAATAGTAGTGGAAGTAGTTCTAATAATACAGATTTAAATTTACTTAGTAAATTGGTGTATGGAGAAGCAAGAGGAGAACCATATAAAGGTATGGTTGCTGTAGCTGCTACAGTATTGAATAGAGTTGCAAATTCTAAATTTCCAAATACTATAGCTGGAGTAATATATCAACCTGGTGCATATACATGTGTATCAGATGGACAAATAAATTTGAGTGCAAATGAACAGTCTAGAAAAGCAGCTCAAGATGCTATAAATGGATGGGATCCAACTTCAGGATGTATATATTATTTTAATCCAAGTACAGCAACTTCAAAATGGATATGGAGTAGACCACAAGTTCTTACAATTGGAAAACATATTTTTTGTAAATAGTTGAAAGTTTACTTGAAATAGATTTTTAAAATATTTCTATTTTAAGTAAACTTATTTTTCTATAATAGGAAATTGCTCCGCAATTCCTATTATAGAAAGCCTTCGGCAAAATTTGTACACAATTTTACTTACGTAAAATTGGCACGTGAACAAAGACGAGGACATTTGCAATAAGTTTTGTCTTTTGCATTTTTCATAATGTCCTCTTTTGTTCTATTACAGGAAATTGCTTTGTAATGTATTTATTGTATGATAAATGTAGACATGAAAAGTTGTTTACAAAATGTGAATTCTTATTAGAAAAGTGATTATGAAAATGTGAAAAAATAATATAAACAAATTATTATATGTATATTACAATAGAAAAGTCTTTATATAAAGCAGAATGTAATTAAATTGTATTAAAAAATTAATAAAAATAAGATTGTCTTTTGTGGACTGTTAGGATAGAATTTACTTATGCATACAATAAAAAAAGTGCTTAATTGGAGGCAATAAATGAAAAGAAAAATTGGTAATAAAAATATAATTATAGTAATACTTGTAGTGCTATTATTAGCACTAGCAATAGGCTACGCAGCATTTTCAGATATTTTAACAATATCAGGAACAGCAAATGCAAAAGGAACATTTGACTTAGAATTTCAAAATGCAGAAGTAGTAAAAAATGTAGGGGCAGATATTGAGAAAACAACAGCAGTAATATCAGAAGATAAAAATATGTTAACAGTAAATGTAGCAGACTTAAGCTATCCAGGTTCAGGAGTAGAATTTTCAGTAGATATAGTAAATGTAGGGTCAATACCAGCAGAAGTACAAGCTGTAACACCAACCAACATAACTGGAAGTGAAAAAATAAAAGTAGCAGGACTAGATGCCATTAAAACAGACCATCCAAAAATAGAAGCAGGTGATAAATGCAATATACATTTTACAGTAGAATGGCCAGTGGACGCAGGAGAAATACTAGAAAATGAAAGTAGTATAAGTTTTGGACTTCAAATTGAATATGCACAAAGCACAGGAGAAGCATTTGACGGAAATGTGTCACACACAGATACAGATAAAAATGGAAATACAGTAAATGGTGGAGAAATAGAAAAGCCAACATATGAAACATTAGTAAATCAAATAACACCTAGAGATTATGGAAAAAGTATAAATTATAAAGCAACAGTAAAGAACAATGAAACTCAAGAGGCAGAAGAAGTAAGTAATTGGAAATTATTATATAAAGATGAAAATAAAGTATATATAATACTAGATGATTTCTTGCCAAATAAATTAGTACCAACAGAAGCAGGATTAGATAAAGAAGGAACACATGTAGTAAATTCAAAAACAAGTAGAGATACATTGCTAAATGGATTAAGAGAGGCAAGTTATTGGAACGAATTTGCAAATGGATATGAAGGAGCAGAAGCACAAGGAGCACCAAAGTTTGATATAATAATGAAAAGTTATAATGAAAAATATGGAACAATTTTAAAAACAGATTCAACAATAGAAGGAAATGTTATAATGGATAACCTAGATTCGTTGTATGGACAAAGTGGAGTGGTAAATTTTTGTTGGTTATCTGATGAATATCCAGTTGGTACTAACAATGTCTGGTATATTGGAAAAAATGTTGTAAGTTATAATACCTCTACTAGTGTATTGGGGGGCATACGCCCTGTAGTTTCTTTACCATCTAGTGTGATAGGAATCGTAGAAGAAAGTATAGAAATAAAGTAGAGTAATTTTCTACATTTTGACTTATGAGGTTATATTATAAGGAAAATTAATTTCTAATGATTGATAATAATTGGAGAAAATTATGAAGAGAAGGATAAACAATAAAAAAATAATCATAGCAGTACTAATAGTGCTATTATTAGCACTAGCAATAGGATATGCAGCATTTTCAGATATTCTAACAATATCAGGAACAGCAAACGCAAAAGGGACATTTGACTTAGAATTTCAAAATGCAGAAGTAGTAAAAAATATAGGAGCAGACATTGAAAAAACAACAGCAGTAATATCAGAAGATAAAGATACATTAACAGTAAATGTAGCAGATTTAAGTTATCCAGGTTCAGGAGTAGAATTTGCAGTAGATATAGTAAATGTAGGTTCAATTCCAGCAGAAATAAAAGCAGTAACACCAACAAATATAACAGGAAGTGAGAAGATAAAAGTAACAGGACTAGATGTTATAAAAACAGACCATCCAAAAATAGAGCCAGGAGACAGATGTAATATACACTTCACAGTAGAATGGCCAGTAGCTAGTGGAGAAATTCTAGAGGATGAAAGTAGTATAAGTTTTGGATTACAAATTGAATATACACAAAGTACAGGAGAAGCATTTGAAGGAGAAACATATCATTCAGATTTAGATAAAGAAGGAAACGTAATAAATGGTGGAGAAGTAGAAAAACCAGAAAGACCAATAACGAAAGAAGGAAAATTAGTTGAAATAATAGAACCACAAGATTATGGAAAAAGTATAAATTATGTAGCAACAGTAACAAACAATGAGACTCAAGAAACAGAAGAAGTAAGCAATTGGAAAGTGTTATATAACGATAAAAATAATATTTATTTAATCTTAGATGATTTCATGCCAAATAATTTGGTACCAATAGCAGCAGGATTAGATATTTTAGAGACTCATAAAGTATATTCAAAGACTAGTTCAACAGTATTATTAAATGGTATAAGGACAGAAAGTTATTGGAGTGAGTTTGCAAATGGAGTGGAGGGAGCTATAGCACGAGGGGCGCCAACATTTGAAGTATTTATTAAAAGTTATAATGAAACATATGGAACTAATATAGGCATAACTCCCTCAATATTAGCATTAGATACTAATAATACACTATATGTATCTCATAAAGAATTACATAATGGAGTGGCTAGATATCTTTTAGCAAATGAGCTTTCTTATAATACAGAATATGTATGGAGTGTAGGTGGAATACAGACAAATCAAACCGTAAATCATGGACGATATTATTATACAGATTCTGGAATAAGACCAATAGTAATTTTACCAAATACAGTAGAAGGCACTGTAGGCGAAACAGTAGAAATTAATTATTAAAGTACTAATAATCTAAAATAATTACTTCACATAATTTTTGAATCTACATAAAATATAATATAACAATAAATAAAAAGTTTGAAAGGAGAAAATTATGTTTGAAGTTTTTATTTATGGAATCATATGGTGTTTTGCTGTTTATGGAATATTAGTAATGTTGCAAGAAATTACTAGAAATAATACATATCATAAAATTGAAGAAAATGTTAAATTAATAATGACAGTGAAAAATGCAGAAGATGGAATAGAAAATTATGTAAGGGAACTATCTTTTGGAAGAAATTTTTATAATAATTTAGTTGTCATTGACATGGAATCTGATGATGATACTTTGGATATTCTTAAAGAATTAGAAAAAGAAAATATCAATATGAAAATATTAAATAAACAAGAGGGGAAAAAATACCTGGAAAATTTATAATCCAGGTATTATTTTTCAGGTTCTTCATCTAAAACTATTTCAGAAAATTTATCGTCTCTAGTAAGCTTTCTTTTAGCAGATTGATTAAAAGAATAAATTTTAAGCTTAGGACTACTTTTTTTAGAATTCCTTAATTTGTCTATGTAAATAGAATTATTTCTAAGATTATTTGCTTCAAAGAAACGCTGTAGTTCTTCTCTTGAACTAGTGTGTAGTAATCCATTTACAAATTCTATGTTTTTGTCTTCATAAAGAACAAGTGTTGTTGGAGATTTTTCTAAAACATATTCTTCAAGTTCTTCGTCAAATTCAATTTTTACTTTTCCAGCTAAAATATCATCACGTTGAGCAGTATTAAATAAATTTAAAAAATCTTGATATTTTATATTAAACATATCTTTAAAGCTATATCCATAGAAATCTTTTATACATTCATCTAGTCTAAGCAATCTAAGTTTGTCTTTTTTTGAATCCAATTCTACCAAAAGAGGAATTCCAAGTCTATGGAAAGGTCTATCTTTATATTCTAAATGTGAAGCATCTGCCCATGCATCTTCTTTAGTAGTGCAAACCTGATATTCAATAGCTGGATTAGAAGAAAGAGGGGGCGTTATGTAATTTGGTAAAGGACGTTTGTGAATAGCAGATGAGTAATGAGGATGAGCACATATATGCATTCTTTGATACAGATGTGGTTTAGGATATAATCTATAATCCTTTACAAATTTATCATAATCTTCTATAAATTTTGGTCTACTCTTAGGTATGAAAACATTTTCTATTTCAGGGTCTAATTTGAATTCTCTATTTATGGCTCTTTTTTTTATTCGTTCTAATTTTGTAGGATCATCATCTGTATTAACAGCTATAAAGTCATAATCTTTTTCTAAAGGCGACTCTCCTAATAATTGCCTTCTAATTCCATGATATTCTACTAAATCATTAAACACCTTATAACAGAAATCAGATTCTGCTTGTTTTCCCTGTGCTTTAATTTCTGGTGGACAATCTACAACAACTCTTATACCAATAAAATCTCTTAAACTTTCATTTAATCTTCTTAAATCTCTACCACTTTTAACGTATTCTTCAATTTTTGTTAATATTTTATCCATGGCATTTATTGGAGATTTAATTCTAGCTCTCATTTGAATTACATTGTGTTCTGGAGTATTATATTTTTCAGATAAATATTTATAATCATCATTTATTTGCGAAACAGTATTTTCTAAGAAGGTTTTCTTATCTGTTTCACCAGGAATAGGTAAATCTGAAACTGCTTGATAATAAACAAGAGCATTGTAAATAGCAGAATAAATAGATTTGTGGGTATAATCTACTTTTTCTGATTTTAAATATTTTTTAATTTTTCTTTGAACTGTTTTTATTGTATCTGATCTATCACCAATATAATATCTTAAATTAAGATTAACTTCTGGAATACTGTAGTTCATATATAAACCTTTCTTAAAATTTTACATATTATAATATTTTACCACATATTTACATAAAATTCAACACTTAGAAAAATTGCTTGAATAAGTGGATTTCAAATGATATAATGGTTTACAATAAATATATGTAATAAATTTAATTTAATACTAAAAAGGAATGATGAAATGAAAAAAATAGAATTATTAGCACCAGCGGGATCTTTTGAAAAAGCTAAAATAGCATTTATGTATGGAGCAGATGCTATTTATTGTGGTACTCCAAAATTATCATTAAGATCTAGAAGTGAACTTAATGATAATGAATTAGAAAAAACAGTTGAATATGCACATAGTATAGGGAAAAGAGTACATATTGCAATAAATATTTATGCTTGGGATGAGACATATGAGGAAATAAAAAAACAAGCTGAAGAATTGAATAGACTAAAAGTTGATGGAATTATAGTGGCCGATGGTGGTGTAGTGGATATTGTTAAACAATATGCACCAGATACAGAAATTCATATTAGTACACAAGCTAATACTGTAAGTTATCACACTTGTAAATTCTGGCATAGAAATGGTGCGAAAAGAATAATATTAGGAAGAGAATTAAATAAAGAACAAATTAAAGATATAATGAAAAATAAGCCACAAGATTTAGATATAGAAATGTTTGCACATGGGGCATTATGTTTTGGATATTCTGGAAGATGTTTTTTAAGTGAATTCCTAGCTGGAAGAAGTGGGAATTTAGGTGATTGTGCTCAAACTTGTAGATGGGCTTTTAACTTGTATGTTGAAGAAACTAATAATCCAGGAAATTTAATGCCAGTTGAAACTGATGAGAAGGGGACATATATATTTTCTTCAAAAGATTTATGTTTAATAAGAGAAATACCAGAAATTATTGAGATGGGGATAGATAGTATTAAAATAGAAGGAAGATTAAAAACAGAATATTATGTAGCTACTGTTATAAATGCATACAGAAATGCAATAGATGATTACATGAGTAATCCTAAAGATTTTAATGCAAATAAATACATAAAAGAATTAGAAAAGACTAAAACTAGAGGACTTACAACTTTTTATTTTAATGATAGAAATAATAAAGATTTTCAAGACTATTCTGGAAGACAATATAATGCAGATTATGAATTTGGTGGAAAAGTTATTGAACAAAAAGAAGATAAAGTATTAATTGAAATAAGAAATAAATTAAGTATAGGGGATACTTTAGAATTAATTATACCAAGAAAGATAGAACCATTAGAATTTAAAATAGACAAGTTATGGGATTCAGACACTTTGGAAGAAATAAATACTGTAAATCCTGGAAAAGCTGAACAAAAAGTTATTTTAAAAATTCCAGCAGAAGTTCAAAATGGTTGGATTATAAGAAGAAAAAAATAAATTTAGCTTGATTTTTAAAGAAAAACAGTTTATAATTATTTCGTTCTATTCAAGAAAGTTCAAAAGAATTTTAGTTCTTTTTAAAAATCAAGTTAAAAAATAAGAATTACATAGGGGCATTTATATAAGCATAATTATGAATGATTATGTATTAGTTTATGTTATAAACTAAATTTTATATAAATGCTTTTTTATTTTCAAAATTTCTTTAAATCTAAGATAAATTTTATTTCAGAAATTTTCTTATTAGTATTTTGAACAATAAAAAGAATAGAAAAAATAGTTAATTTTCATAGAATATTAACTAATCGAGCATTGAAAATCTATGCTAATTTATAGCATAGTAAAAAGAGTCACTAAAAAGTGACTCTTTTTTAAAACATATCATTCATATTGTATAATCCTGTATCTTTATGTACTGTAAAGAAAGCAGCTTTTACAGCACCATTTGCAAATACAGCTCTTGAATTAACAGTATGTGTAATTTCTAAATTTTCATTATCTCCAAAGAAAATAACACTATGTTTTCCAACTTCAGTACCACCTCTTATAGAGTGAATTCCAATTTCATTTTTAGTTCTTTTTTCACGCTTACTATGTCTGTCATATTCATATATCATATTATTATTTAAAGCCTTATTTATACTATCTGCTAGGATTAGTGCGGTACCACTAGGACTATCAATTTTTCTATTATGGTGAGTTTCTATAATTTCAATATCAGATTCAGAAAGTTTTTTTGCAAGGTCTGCAACTAATTTTGCCATAAGATTTGTTTCATATGACATATTAGCTGATCTGAAAATAGCAAAATTTTTAGAATAAGCTTCTATCTTTTGTAATTCTTCATCTGAAAACCCAGTAGTAGCAATTACAGTTGGAATTTTGTTTTTATTTGCAAATTCTAAAATTTTAAATGTAGCTACAGGTATTGAAAAATCTATTATTACATCTGGTATTACATTTATATCTTCTATATTAGTAAAAACTGGAAAATTATTATCACCAGTGTCTATTCTATCTACACCGCATAAAACTTCAATATCTGGGGTTAAAGTTACAGATTTTGCAACTTCTTGTCCCATCTTTCCATTACAACCATTTATTAAAACTCTTATCATAATTATTTCTTCCTTTATTTTATTATTTAGATTTAAAAAATCTATAAAATATTAATATTTTTTTGTAGATTTAAAAAATTCTATTGTGGCACAATATTTATCTACTAAAGTAACAATATAACTTTCAGGGTATGAAGGGAATTTTATAGTTAATGGCCACATATGTTTTTTTATAATATCTTTTTCTTTATCATTTAGTTCAAAAATATCTAAAGCGTTTTTTAAAGCAATAGAAGGATGTCTAAAAGCATGAAATTTTTTCTGACCTTCGACTTTTTTATTTCTCCAATCATAATAATAAAAATCATGAAGCATAGCACCTCTGGCAGCAGATATATAATCTAATCTTAGTTTTTTACAAATATAATATGTGTAATATGAAACACATAAACAATGATAATATCTTGAACTGTTATTGTGTTGAATATGTTCTTTTAAAGCTGTTATGTTTGGATTTGTAGCAATATCTCTTATTATTTCTTTAAATTCCGCTATAGAAGGTTCGGATATGCTTAAAATATGTTGTTGTTTTATTGATTCCAATTATTTTGTCACACTCCTTTTTTATTTTATTGTAACATATTATTTTAGTAATCCAAATGTCAATAATTCGTTTTTTAGTTTATCTTTTCCATTTTTACTCATTTCAATAAGTGGTAATCTAGGTATTCCGTACATTGTATCCAACCATATTTAAAGCAGCTTTTATAGGAATAGGATTAACTTCAGAAAAAAGTGCTTTTACAAGAGGTAGAACTTTTAGCTGAGCTTCAATAGATTTACTAATATTTCCATTTTGAAAATTACTAACAATATTATGAGTATATTCTGGTAGTAGATTAGAAAGAACAGATATAACTCCAATTCCACCAACAGATAATATAGGAGTTATTTGGTCATCATTACCAGAATAAATATGTAAATTGTCGCCACATAAATTAGCAATTTCAGCAATTTGTGAAAGATTTCCACTAGCTTCTTTTATTGCAACTATATTTTCTATTTCAGATAATTTTTTGCAGGTAGTAGGCAATATGTTTACACCTGTTCTACTAGGTACACTATATAAAATTATAGGTAAGGTAGTTTCTTTTGCAACCTCTGTATAATGGGCAATTAAACCATCTTGAGTAGTTTTATTATAATAAGGTGTAACAATTAGTGCAGCATCTACGCCAATACTTTCAGCATATTTTGTAAATTCAATTACTTGAGAAGTACAATTACCACCTGTTCCAGCAATAATTGGAATACGTTTTTTTGCAATGTCTACTGCAAATTTTATAGTTTGTTTTCTTTCTTCTAAACTCATAGTAGAAGATTCACCTGTAGTACCACAAACTATTATACTATCTGCTTTGTTTGAAATTTGAAATTCTATTAATTTTTCAAATTCATCAAAATTAACACCAGTTTTATTAAAAGGTGTTATAATGGCTGTTCCGCAACCTTTAAAAATAATTTTTTTCATAATTTAAATCCTTTCATTTTAGGATTTTAATTTTAAATAAAAATATAATTATATAAATTTATGTTATTATTATAT
>CATJZH010000172.1 GCA_949746285.1 uncultured Clostridia bacterium | reverse complement strand
TAAATAAATAATTTTTCTTGACAAAAGTTTAAAGTAAGTCTAAAATATATATTATAAAAAATCAAATTGGAGAAAGCTATGATTGATAATGCTAATTTAAAATTAAATAATTGGCAAAAAGTATGGGAAAAACTAAAAATCACCCATACTAATTGATTATGCTATAAAATTTATTATAAAAATAGCACAAGTATAGGTGATAAAATTACTTATACTTGTGTTTTTTATATAGTTAAAGATATGGAAACAGGAGTATATAGTTTATACTTCTGTTTTTGGTTTAGGGGGTGAAATATTGAAAAAAGAAATATTTATTAAATATCAATATAAATTATATTGGTGTAAAAAAATTAAAAAAAATAAAATTTGAAAGGAAGAAATATTATGAATAAAAAACAAAATCCATATAGATTATATTTAACAGAAGATCAAATGCCAAAACAATATTATAATTTAAGAGCAGATATGAAAGAACTGCCAGAACCAATGTTAAACCCAATTACAAAAAAGGAGGCAACTATAGAAGATTTATTGCCAGTATTTTGCAAGGAATTAGCTAAACAAGAACTAGATAATGAAACAAGGTATATAGACATACCAAAAGAAGTACAAGAAATGTATAGAATATACAGACCATCTCCATTAATTCGTGCATATAATCTAGAAAAATATTTAGAAACACCTGCTAAAATTTATTATAAATTTGAGGGAAATAATACATCAGGAAGTCATAAATTAAATTCAGCAATAGCTCAAGTATATTATGCGAAACAAGAGGGAATTACTAATCTTACAACAGAAACAGGAGCTGGTCAATGGGGAACGGCATTATCAGAAGCTTGTAGTTATTTTAATATACCATTGTCTGTATATATGGTAAAAGCTTCATATGAGCAAAAGCCATTTAGAAAAGATATAATGAGAACTTTTGGAGCAAATGTTATAGCAAGTCCAAGCAATACAACAGAAGTTGGGAGAAAAATTTTAAAAGAAAATCCAAATACAACAGGAAGCTTAGGCTGTGCAATTTCAGAAGCTGTAGAAAAAGCTATAACAACTCCTAATTCAAAATATGTTTTAGGTTCAGTATTAAATCAAGTCTTATTACATCAATCTATAATTGGTCTAGAATGCGAAACAGCGTTTAAATTGTTAGAGGAATATCCAGATATTATAATAGGATGTGCAGGAGGAGGTTCAAATTTAGGAGGATTAATTGCACCATTTATGAGGGATAAAATAAATGGAAAACATAATCCAAGAATTATAGCTGTAGAGCCAGCATCATGCCCATCTTTAACACGTGGTAAATATGTATATGACTATTGTGATACAGGAAAAATGACACCACTTGCGAAAATGTATACTTTAGGTTGTGATTTTATTCCTTCAGCAGATCATGCAGGAGGATTGAGATATCATGGAATGTCACCAATAATTTCAAAATTATATTATGATGGTTATATGGAGGCTATTTCGGCTAAACAAACTGATGTGTTTAAAGCTGCAATTTTATTTGCTCAAAAGGAAACTATTTTTCCAGCACCAGAATCTTCTCATGCAATAAAAGCAGCAATTGATGAAGCTTTGAAGTGTAAAGAAACATATGAGGAAAAGACGATTTTGTTTGGATTAACAGGTACAGGTTATTTTGATATGACAGCATACTCATCATATTTAGATAAAACTATGAAAGATTATATTCCAACAGATGAAGAGTTAGAAAGATCATTTCCAAATAAAATATAAAATAAATTAAATTTTTGGAAAAATTTATTGTAATAGAATTGTATAATTGAATATCAATTGGAAATAATACTATAAAATAGTTTAAGAAAAGAGGTAAGAAATATGAGTGGACATCCAATAGAAATTCTTATGGAAACAGCTATGAATAGTATTAAAGATATGGTTGATGTAAATACTATAATTGGTGAACCGATAGAAACTAAAAATGGAATGGTAATAATACCAATTTCAAAAGTAAGTTTTGGATTTGCTGCTGGTGGTAGTGAATTTAAAGGTGAAACAATTGATGAGTATAAGAAAAAAGATAAAGAAGAAGAGGTACAGTATAGACTTCCATTTGGAGGAGGAAGTGGAGCTGGAATATCTATAAATCCAGTTGCATTTGTTATAGTATCAAAAGATTCTATAAAAGTTCTTCCAATAGAACATACATCAGCAATAGATAAACTTATGGACTATGTTCCAGATTTAATGGAAAAAGCAAACTTAATTGTTGATAAATCTATGGAAAATGAACAAGAAAAAGAAGATGATGAGAATTCTACTACAGATTTTACTTTTAATTATGAAGAAACAGAGGAGAAAAAACCTAAAATTAAGAGCCCCATAATGAATAAACAAAAAAATAAAAAGCCTAAAAGTGTTCCTAAAAACACTAATAATCAAGATAGTAAAATAGAAAAAGATGACGAAGATTATTTTATGGATGATGATGAGTAAATGGACATATTTATGTCCATTTTTATTTGGTTAAATATTGTCAAATAATATACTTAAGTCTGTAGCAACATACGTTTGTTAATGGACAAAAATGTCCATTAACAAACGTCCCCAATTGGACAAACGTCCCCAATTGGACATTTTTCTATTGAAGAATATAAAGAATTATGATATAAAAAAGTAGAAGAAATTAATGTGGATATGAAAGGAATAATAAATATGAGAATAGAGTTATTAGGTGGATGTAAAAAAGAAGAATTAGAAAAAAGAATACAAAACGTTGCAGCTGCTGGAAAGTTATCTAGATTTCCAGGAGATGTAATAGAAGTGTTAGATAGCTGTGATGATTATGAAAGTAATTTAAAATTAGTAAAAAGAATTATAAAAATGGGACATAAATCAATTATTGAACATGATTATTTAGTATTTGCTTTTTGTGATACAACACCAATTGTTGAACAAACTTTGATTGGTTATAGATTAACATCTTTTACTGTAAAATCAAGAAGAGAAGTCGATTTTAGAACAGTAGGTTTTTATACTCCAGAGTTTAGAAATGAAAATGGAGAAATTCACGAAAAAAATAATGAATTAAAAAAAGAATATAATAAACACATGAAAATGTTATTTAATACGTATGCTGATATTGTAGATAGAGATGTAAATGTTGAAGACGCTAGATTTATTTTACCATATTGTTATCACGATAATTTTATTATGGGAGTAAATGCTAGAGAATTAGAGACAATGATTATAGCTTTAAGAAATGGTAAATTAAGTAAAATTCCAGATCTAAAAGAAATTGGAAATGCTTTATATAAAATAGTTAAAGAAAAGGTTCCATATTTAGTTCCAAATTTGAAAAAACAGGAAGAAAACTTGGCTACGGGATTTGAATATTTGGAAAGTATGGAAAAAAGGCCAGAAATAAAAATTGCTGACAAAACAAATATGATAAGTTATACACCTAATGCAGATGATGTTGTTCTTGAAAGTTCAATTATGTATCATTATCAATGTTCGAGAGATGAGGCAAAAGAAATATTAAAAAATATAGTTAAAAAGGATAAAAATGCTAAAGAAAATATGATGTCAGAAATAGTACATAAAAACGAAAGAAGAGAATTAGAACAAGTGAGTTTTAGTTTCCAAATTCCGATATCTTTAGCAATACTTACACACTTAACTCGTCATAGAATGCATGCATTATTAGTTCCAGAATTTTTACCAATGTGGGATTTGAAAAATTATATTACACCAGAATCTATAAAAGCCAAAGCAAATGAAATGTATGAAGAAGCAGTTAAGAAAAATATTGAGATAAAAGAAAAATTTAAATCATTAGGAGTATATGAAGGAGATTTAGTATATTTCTATTTAGGAAATCAAATGTTAAATGTTATAACTACAATGACTGCCAGAAATTTACAATGGGTATGTAGAATGCGTTGCTGTAATAAAGCACAATGGCAAATAAGATATATAGCTAAAGATATGGCAAAACAAGTAAAAGAAGTGTCTCCTTTAATAGGAAAATGGTTAGGTTCAACATGTGTTACTGACAGATACTGTGGAGAAGGAAGAGAATGTTGTGGACTAATAGATAGCTTATTAGAAGCAGATAAAAAAAATAATTAATGTCCGTTTGGGGACGTTTGTTTTGGGACATTTTTGTCCAATTTTATACATATGTTAAATATAGAGAGGTGATGGAATGATAGATTTACATATGCATACTAATCATTCAGATGGAACAGATTCTGTTGAAGAATTGTTAAAAAAAGCAGAGAAGAAGAATTTAGAAATAATTTCTATAACAGATCACGATTCTGTTGGAGCTTATTTTGAATTAGAAGAAAATCCTGAACTTATGAAGTTGTATAGTGGAAAGTTGATAATTGGAACAGAATTAATGACATATTATAGAGGTGTGTCAATAGAGATTTTAGGATATGGGATTGATTATAAAAAACTTAGAATGCAGGAAATAGATATAGAAAAGATGCAACAAACAATTTTATCAAATATGAAAAATGTAGCTAAAAATTTAGGGTTAAAGTTTGATGAAAGAAATACATATGTGGACCAAAGTGATGTTAGCAGGCAATATGCTTCTTGTGTTATGGCAGCAGAATTACTAAAATATGATGAAAATAAAGAGATATTGAATAGAATTGGTGACAAATTTACAATTCCAACCTTTTTTAGAATTCATCAAAGTGATAAAAAAAGTCCTTTTTATTTTGATACTTCAAATTTACTTTTAGATATAAATGAAATAATTTCTAGAATACATGAAGCAGGTGGATTAGCATTTTTAGCTCATGGATATATATACCCATTTAAAAATAAGGACGAGATAATTGAAGAAATCTTGTCTACAACCAATATAGATGGTATGGAATGTATTTATACAGAATTTTTAGAAGAAGAAAGAAAAAAGGCATATAATTTATGTAAAAAATATAATAAGTTTATGTCAGGTGGCACCGACTATCACGCTAAAAATAAGCCTGATATTGAACTTGGTACTGGAAGAAATAATAATATAAAAATTGAAAAAGATTTTATTAAGGATTGGGTTCATAGAGTGGCTATCTGGAAATAATATTCGAGTCCATCATTTTAAATGCAAAATAAAAACCCATTTTTACAAATGGATTTTATTTTGGCTCCTCTTGTTGGACTCGAACCAACGACCTATCGGTTAACAGCCGAGCGCTCTACCAACTGAGCTAAAGAGGAATATGAAAAAAACAATATAAATTTATTATTTCTTATAACATAAAAATTATACATTATTGTTTTTTCATAATCAAGTTTTTATTGAAAAAATATTTATCATTTTTATTACAAGTTATTTTGACCAGTTTTTAAATCCATAAATATCATTTATAAATAAAATTAATGGATCTAGTAATACAGGTATAAGAGAAAAGTTTCCTTGTATTACAGGGATTCCCCAAAGTAATATTAAAATAATATCGTTTAATAAATAAAACAAAAAACTATATTTGCTTCTTTTAGATATTAGATATGTAGCCATAACTGATGTTATCATTGATAAAGAAGAAATAAGCAATTGGCTAGTATTAAGAGCTTTCAATATTTGGTATAAAATTGTAAATAATACTATGTTTACGAAAATTAGTACAATCCATTCTTTTTTGGGTACATAACCTTTATTTACTGTCTGTGTTTCTTTATTTTTGTTTTGAATCCAAGAAATAACACTTAGAATATAAAGAGGAATCATAAGTGTTATATATATAATTACTTCTCCATAATATTTATTTTTAAAGGATATAATAGAGTATAATACAGCAACAAGTAGCCCTATACATTGACTTAGAACTTTTCCTTTTGCTTGTAAAATGGCTACTGTTACAGCTAAAACAGACATAGCAACAGATATTAGTTCTGCTTTAAAAATTACTCCTGATACTGCTATTATAATAATACTTATGGATAGAAAAGAAATTTCAAATAGACTCCAGTCCTTAAATATTTTTTTCATAAATTCTCCTAATATAAAATTATCACTTTCAAATTTATATCATAAAGAATGAAAAAAATCTATATTATTTTAATAAGATATGGAAAAGGTTGGTATGCCACTTGAATATGGAGCAATATCATATTGCTGATAAAATATTATAATTTCAGAATTAGATACTATATAGAATTGTTTAGGACTAAATGTTTCTAAAACTAATTTGCAATAATTATCAAAATATTGATTTGTTCCATTTTGAATTTCATTTTCAATTTGACCATTAATACTTTTTAAAATATTTAACATAAAATAAGGATTATTTTCGTATACATCATTTAGTAATATTTCTTTGCCACATTGCATATTCCAGTTCTGGCTTTTTCTAGTAGTTAATCCATGAGCTCCACCAGAATATATATATTGATCAGAATATAAACTTATAATATTATCCTGATTATAAGTTATAGTATATGTATATATAGCTTCATATACCATAATAGGATAATTATTTGCTTTATTAAATTCGTAAGTGTTCTTGGCATCTTGAAATAGACTACTTTCAATATAATTTTTTAAAGCTAGAGCGATTTTTTGATTATAATAATTAAATTTGTAAGCATTACACCAGTTGTGCAGTATTTGTGGATAGTCAATTCTATATTTTAAAATTAAGTTTCCATCATAAAAAAGTTCATTTTCAAAATATTCATTTACAATATCAAACATAATTAAAACCTCCTTTGCCTAATTTTATATAATATTGTATGTATAGATTTTATAAATTGAGACTTTTTTAGAAATATATGATATAATTTATTTGAATTAAAATAGGAGTTTTTTATGAGAGAATTAACTAAAAGATATATTATTGATTGTATTGATAATTTAAATTTAAGTGAGCCAATTAGATATGAAAGATATTACATAAATGATAATTTAAGAATACAAAATAAAAATAATAAATATCAAAAAGAAATACTAGATGAAAATAATAAAGTTATAGATAAGAAAGATATTTCCAAAAATGAATTTTTAGAGTTAAAAAAAAGTTCATATTCTGAAATAATAAGAAATAGTTACTTGTTTTTAGATGATAATAGGATTTCTATAAAAGAGTATTTAGGAAAATATAAAGGATTTTATAGGGTTGAAGTTTTATTTAATTCAATAAAAGAAGAAAATGAGTATATTAAATCGAGTTGGATGGGGCAAGAAATAACTTATTCACCATTAGCTTTTGATATAGATTTAAGTAAATTATCTGATACTGAGTTTAAAAAAGAATTAAAAAAATATTTAAATGCATAAGGAGTTTTTTTAAGATGAGCATATTAAAACCACAAAAATTATATTTAGAAAATTTAAGAAAAATAGAAAGTTTAGAAGATGAAATAAAAATAGATGATGAAATAGAAAATATTTTAGTTAATAATTATAAAATAGAAAATATTCAATTTTCAGATATTACAATAAGAAAAACAATAATTAAAGATACAGAGATTATAAGTAGTAATTTAGAAAAGAATACTTTTATGGATATAGAGTTTAATAATTGTAATTTTTCAAATACATCTTTTGAAAAATGTAGTTTTATAAGATGTGAGTTTAGTGATTGTAAATTAACAGGTTGTAATTTTATTGAAACTACATTAAAGGATGTGAGTTTTTTAGATACTAATATGAATTATTCTAATTTATCATTGGCAAATATGAGAGGTATTTTATTTAAAAATACGAGTTTACGAAATGCTAGTTTTCAAGAAGATAAAATCAAGGACATTTTATTTAAAGAAACAGATTTAACGCAAGCTCAATTTTTTAAAACTAGTTTAAATGGAATTGATTTTTCTGATAGTATCATTGATGGAATTATAATTTCGATTTCAGATATAAAAGGTGTAATAATAAATCAATTTCAAGCAATAGATTTAATAAGTTTATTAGGTGTTAAAGTAAAATAAAAAAAGAAATTAATAGTAAAGTGGAAAATATATAAAACTTGTAGAAAACCATCAATGAAGTTAAAATGAAATTTAAGAATAGTGCTTAAATTTTATTATTTTGTAAAAAAAACTATTGACTTGGAGTTGACTCCAAATGATATTATTAGAAAAAAGTTAGGATAAAAATATGACTATTTCAGAAGTGAGTAAAAAATATAATTTAACACAAGATACTTTAAGATACTATGAAAAAATTGGTATGTTTTCAAATGTGCCAAGAAATAAAAATGGTATAAGAAATTATGATGAAAATTCTTGCAGAAGAATTGAATTTGTAAAATGTATGAGAGATGCAGGGGTAGAAATTGAAGCATTATTAGAATATATGAAATTATTTGAAAAAGGAAAAAGCACCGCTAAAAGAAGAAAGGAGATATTGGAAGAACAGAGAGAGAAACTACTAGAAAAACAGAAAAGTATTAATGCTTCACTAGAAAGATTAGATTACAAAATTAAATTATATAATGATATCGTTTCTGGAAAAAAGAAAGATTTTACAGAAACTATTTAAAAAATAAAAGGAGGAAAACGATGATTTACAAAGATTTTAAAGGATTAAAATTATCAAGCTTAGGTTTAGGAACAATGAGATTACCTAACAAAGGAGAAAATGGTGATACACCAATTGATGAAGAAGAAACAGCTAAAATGGTAGAATATGCAATAAATAAAGGCATAAACTATTTTGATACAGCATGGGGGTATCATAACGGAGAATCAGAACTTGTAATAGGTAAAGTTCTACAAAAATATCCAAGAGAAAGTTTTTATTTAGCAACTAAATTTCCAGGATATGATGTATCTAATATGGATAAAGTTGAAGAAATTTTTGAAAAACAATTAGAAAAAACAGGAATGGAATATTTTGATTTTTACTTAATTCATAATGTTTATGAAAGAAATGTTGATCCATACTTAGATGAAAAATATGGAATTTTAGATTACTTATTAAAACAAAAAGAAAATGGAAGAATTAAACAT